>DRLW01000524.1 GCA_011375275.1 Bacteroidota bacterium | reverse complement strand
GACACGACATTTTGTTGTTCTGGCTGTTTCTGATGAGGTGGCAGAGGCGCGACATAAATGTCGCGGTACGAGGGGGGAGCTGTAACGCGACATTCATGTCGCGAAGTACGATACTTTTCGTTGTTCAGGCTGCTTAAGGGGGAATGGCAGTGACGCGATATTCCGTTGTTCAGGCTGCTTTTGATGAGGTGGCAGAGGCGCGACATAAATGTCGCGGTACGAGGGGGAGCTGTAACGCGACATTCATGTCGCGAAGTACGATACTTTTCGTTATTCATGCTGCTTAAGGGGGGAATGGCGGCGACGCGATATTTCGTTGTTCAGGTTGCTTTTGATGAGGTGGCTGAGGCGCGACATAAATGTCGCGGTACGGGAGGGTGGCAGAGACGCGACATAAATGTCGCGGTATGCGGTACGGACTTTCCGCAAATCCCTACTTTGCGCCCGCCGACATGACGTAGATTTGCAGCCAGCGTAAATTTTCCTGTATCGCCTGCAGGATATGCTCCGGCTTGATGAAGGAAAAGCCGGGTTCGCGAAAAGTCAGCAGGCGGGTTGCAATGCCGTTTCCAGCCACTGCCTGTTGCAGGAGCTTGACCGAGGCAAAGGAGATATAGGGGTCTGTCTCATTGTGGATGAACAGGGTGGGTGTTCTGATTTTGTCCGCGATTTCTATCGGAGAATTGCGGCGATATTTTTTTCGTGCCTTCCAGGGATCACCACCCATAAAAGAAGCGATCTGCAGCGGCGCCGAAGCCCACCAGGTGACGGGGTCCACCGGCGCGGTATCGATGATCGCTGCCTGGAAACGATCGCTTTTGGCGATGATGTAGGCCGCCAGATAGCCGCCGGCGCCGAACCCGGCAAGGCCCAGCTTGCGCTTGTCAGCAAGACCCTTTTTTACGAGAATATCAACTCCCGCCAGAACATCATCCATGGGCATGGACGCCAGCCGGCCCCGGGCTTTGCGTTTAAAATTTTCACCATACCCGCCGCTGCTGTGAAAATTAGGCATAAAAACCACATACCCGCGCGCCGCATAAATCCACGGCAGGTAGCGGTCCACAGCCCAGAATGCGCTGGGACTGACGCTGCGAAAGGAAGAGACCACGTTGTATCCCGGGCCGCCGTGCAGATAGGTCAGCAGAGGCCATGTACGGTCGTTGCTGAAGTCCGGTGGCAGGACCAGCAGGCCTTCGATGGTATCTCCGTGTGTGTTTTTCCAGTGTATCTGTCGCATGGTTCCAAGGGCCAGGGTGTCGAGGAACGTATTGACGTGCGTGATCTGCACCGGTGCAAAGGCCGCGACCGGCGAGCGGAAGACCTCCCATGGCCGGGTAGGGTATGAAAGCAGAAAGGCCATCTCTGTTTTGGTGCGATCAAAACTCAGGCCTGCCATGACCGCACCATCCTGCCCGAGGCGGCGCACCTGCCCGTCATCGATATTCAGTGCGTGCAGCGCTACTGAAGTCCCACGTGTCATGGTGAAAAAAACGGTTTTGCCCTCAAAATCCCAGACGAGGTTCCATGGTCCTTCAAAAACCCCACCGGCATCGGGAAAACCCGCAAAAGTGCGTACCTGCCCTCCGTGCGGGGAAACCAACGCGATAGATCGGTTCGCGTAGGCTGCGGTCTCGCCATGCGAGGTGACGAAGGCGATGTATCTGCCATCCGGAGACCACGAAGGGCGATAGTCCGCCCCCGGCCGCTCGATGAGTTTCTTGAGTTTCTTCGATGTGCAGGAAAAGATGGAGATATCCGTATTCCCGGCAGTGTGATCATTCTCATTCGGCCGTGTCGCGATGACCAGCCTGCGGCTGTCCGGCGCCCAGTCCAGCCCCGTTATGGTCATGTCATGGGAGGTCATCTGCTCGGTTTTGCCGCTGGCGATATCGTGCAGAAAGAGCTGCCGATAGGAAGAAAAATTCCGGTTCCTCGCCGGTCGCTGGCCTTTCCCCGGTGCTGTTGCGATCAGGGCGATGGTTTTACCGTCCGGAGACCAGCGGAAATCGTGGACGCCCCAGGTGAGGGAGGTGAGTTGCTGTTGTCCCGAGCCATCGGGCAGCATGCTCCAGAGCTGATAGCTGCCGCTCATGTTGGAAATAAATGCGATGGTTTTCCCATCAGGTGACCAGCGGGGAAAGGTGCCCGGAGCAAGAAATGCCGGGGGTTCGTTCTGGTGGGTGATTTTCCATATCCCGGTCTTGTAATAGCCTGAAGCCTCAGGCTCGTACTGTACAAACAGGATCTCTCTGCTGTCCGGGGAAATGCTGGTCCAGGTGAGCGCTTTGAGCTGCAACAGATGGTCTGGATGCAATCTGTTTTGTTGCGCACCGAGAGGAACGCACGCCAGGAGCAGGGTGAGGGTGGCAAGAGCATTTGTGTAAAGAAAACGTGGATTCATCGGCCGCCATAAAGTTGGTCTCGGTCTGCTTTTATTCTGAAAATCAACGCACTGGGTGCAGGCTGTCGGAAAACTCGCTGTCCGCCTTACCGCGAGGCTGTATCGCGAGAAGTGTCATAATGGCTCTTTTTCATCATCCGGCGCACAGGCAGGCCGGCTGTATGATCGAAAATTCACTTTATCCCGGAAATCTCCTGCCGGGCGCAAAACTCGCACATAAAGTGAGCCAGTATTTTGCAAGACAAAAGCTGTGGTCAAGTGTTGCAACAGACTGGAAGAAATGACGGAAAGAAAGCAAATGGCAGGAGACTTTAGTCCGTTGCCTGCTGGATGCCGATATCTTCGGGGGAAATGCGGAAAATGTACAGATCAGCGATGGCCTTGACGCGGGCAAAATATTCGCGCACCCGCGTCCGCCACGACAGCATCCAGGGCACCTCTCTCGAGGCATAGGCTCTGGCGTCGATGTCATAATTGGCACAGATGAACAGGGCCCGGTAAACATGAAAACGGTCGGAAATGATCGTCAGCGAATCGTGGGCATAGACATATTTCGCGCGTAAAACTGAGTCAAGTGTCCGTTTACCCTTGCTATCAAGCGTCAGCGCTGTGGCCGGGACACCGCGTTTGATGATGGCCTTTTTCATCATTTCCGGCTCGTTATAGTACCGGGAATCCGAACCGCCACTCAGGATGAGATGGCGCAGCTTGCCGGAGTGAAACAGATTCGCCGCAGCTTCGATTCTGTTTTTGAAATGCGGGTTGGGCGAACCATTCGGGTAGCTCCGGGATGTGCCGAGCACCAGCCCGACCCGGGCATCGGGTAGCCTGGCGATGCTCTCAAAATCGTGCACTCCCGTATGGGTTTCCCAGATGATCAGCGCGTTGCAGATGAGAAGCACAGCCGATGCTGCCAGCGCGATAAGAGCTGTGCGGCGAAATAATGTTCGATAGTGCATGAATTCAGGTCGTTTGCTCATGGATGTTTGCCAGTTGTTGGCCGGAAGGGACGCTCGCCGGCTGGAAAACGTGCCCTGATATTGCAGGTCGTCACCCTGCGAATTTAGTTTAACCTGTTATCCCGATTTCCATTATGTGCAGCGGAATTTCTGAATGAATCGGGTCAGGCGGCTTTTCTTGCAGGCAGTAATTTTTTCAGGCAGTCGCTTTTCCCAACGCTGTACTGGTGATGATTTCTGCTCCGGCCTCGCGCATTTCCGCGACAGCCTTTGCACTGTCCTCAGGGGAGAGGTTGACGCCGCGGCAGCCGTCCTCGATCAGGCACACGGAGAAACCTTCGGCAAGGGCATCCAGAACTGTGAATTTGACGCAATAATCCGTTGCCAGGCCGAGCACATAAACCGTGTCAACCCCCTGATCCCGCAGGTATTCGCCCAGGCCGGTCGATTTGCGGTGTGCGTTGTCGTATAGAGCGCTGTAACTATCGATCCCGGGATCGGTTCCCTTGAAGAAAATTTTGCTGATGTGCTCGGTCTCAAGCCCGGCGACAAATTCTGCGCCATGGGTGTTCTGCACGCAATGCACAGGCCAGAGAATCTGCTGCAGCCCGTTGAGTTCGATGATGTCCCCGGGCTTTTTCCCGGGATGGTTGGCAGCAAAACTGCCATGGTTTGCGGGATGCCAATCGCGGGTTGCCACGACGAGTTCAAAGTGGGGTTGTACGCTGTTGGCAACAGGGATGACCTTGTCGCCGTCCTGAACCGGCAGCGCGCCACCGGGAACAAAATCGTTCTGCAGATCGACGAGAATCAGTGCATCCATGGTTGGTCCTCCTATATTTCAAAGTTCAATCCATTCTTGATCAGCAGGTTGTATTTTTCTTCGTCAAAACGATACAGGCGTGCTGCCCTGTGGGCAACATCCTGTTGTCTCTCGTTCAGGTCGATGAGCAGATCCATGCCGAGTATTTTCTTGCGGAAATTGCGTTTGTCGAGCGGTTTTTCCAGGATGATTTCATAGAGCCGCTGGAGTTGCGACAGAGTGAATTTCTGTGGCAGCAGTTCGAATCCGATCGGCTGGTAGCGAACCTTTCCTTTCAGTCGTTGCAGCGCCATGCGGATGATCTCATCGTGATCAAAAGCCAGCTCGGGGAGGGCATTGACGGCAAACCAGCGGGCTTCGCTGGCGTCGGATGCGCCCCGGATTTCGTGCTCGGACAGATTGACCAGACCGTAATAACAGACGGAGATGGTGTGCCCGCGCGGATCTCGGCCCGGATCGCCGAAAGTGTATAACTGCTCGATGAAAATATCAGACAACCCGGTTTCCTCTGCCAGCTCACGCCGTGCTGCACATTCCAGCGGTTCATTTTCTTCGATAAAGCCACCGGGAAGTGCCCAGCTCCCTGCAAAAGGAGCGTGCCGGCGCTTGATCAGAAGAACTTTCAAACAGTCATCGTCAAGCCCGAAAACGACGGTATCGACCGTCACAGCCGGCCGGGGATATTCATAGACTGAAAAATTCATAGTTCAGACAGTTATGGTTTTTCTATTTTCATATCAGCAGCGATGGATACGTTTGGCTGCTGAGTTTGAACAGCAAAGGACGCGAAGAAAACAGGTGAAATACAAGCAATCGATTCTGCGCAACCCGTGTTGGCCGAGTGAACCGGACACCCTATTCATCCAGGGGAAAGAACATGAAAAGTGCCGCCATCAGGTTTCCCCGTCTTCGCTTTTTTTGCTGAATTCCCGGTTCAGACTCTCGAGTTCGCGTTCAAAGCCTCCGGAGAGAATCGGGAAGCGGCACCATGTTTTGGGATCGAGGTTTTCATCATCGAGATGGAATGAGGGCGCATAGCGCTCACGCTTCCACTGATTTCGTGACCAGAGTCTGAAAAAACGATCGACCCAGTGCAAAAGCTGGCCCTCGCTGTAGCTGGTGAACTCGTGCCGGATGATGCGGAAGACCTCCGCAGGCATGCGCTTGTCACGGATCGCCAGGCGTTCGATACGATCGAGAACGTCGTAGGGCATCAGATCAGATTCATCGGTCTGGCCGGCATCTTGCGGTCGCAGTTCAGCCGTGGGCTGCTGCGCGTTGATGGCCGACAGTGCCGGAATCGGCGCGAGGCCGACCGGGCCGTGCTTCTCAAGCCAGCGCAGCCACTGGCGCAGGTACTGTTTGTCGATACCGGCTATCGGGCTGAGCCCGCCGCTGGTATCGCCGTCCATGGTGGCGTAACCCACCGCTGCCTCGGAGCGGTTGCTGGTGGAGAGAAGCAATGCGCCTTTGATATTGGCCAGCAGCCACACGCCGGGCGCCCGGACGCGTGCCTGGATGTTTTGCAGTGCGATATCATCCTGTTCCCAGGTCAGCTCGCGCCGGAGCGCCTGTTTGCCCAGGTCGAGATAGGCATCGACGATTGCGTCGATCTGCAGGGCATGGAATTCCGCGCCCAGAGCCGTGGCGATCTGCTCAGCGGCGGCTCGTGTGGTTTCGCTGTTATGGCGCGTGGCCTGATAGACGCAGGGGAGCAGGGCGTGCTTGAGCGTCGCGGCATCGTCGTACTTCTGCAGCGCTGCCGGCAGTTTTTCTCTGAAAGCGGGGAAACCGAGTTCTTGCACCGCCAGGTCGGCCATGAGCATGACCAGACAGGCGACAGCCGCCGAATCCGCGCCGCCGCTCAGGGAAACCACGAAACCGTTTGAGTGGCTTTTGCGCATGTAGTCGAAGAGTCCGAGGGCAACAGCGCGGGTAAATTCTTCTGCTTTGAGAGATGGGCTCTGCTCCCAGTCCGGTTCGTCCAGTTGTACGCTGGTTTTTTCCCGTTCAGGGTAGGAGAAGGGCCGGCGGATACAGCTCATGCTTTCGCCGTTCATTTCCGGCCGGAAGCTGGCGATTCGTGCCTGGGCCATGCGTGTCAGCGAAATATCCACCGTGGCGCTGGTGATGACGAAATCGCGAAAAGAAAAACGCGGGCCGATCGCAGCCATGCTGCCGTTGGAGGCGATCAGAGCGCCGCCATCATAGATCGCACGCCCGGCCTCATTGCCCAACGGGTTGGCATAGACATAGGTGACATTGAATGCCCGTGAGCCCTCGAGAACATAGCGCCGGCGCACGTCGCGTTTGCCGAAGGCAAAGTGGCTGGCACTCGGATTAAGAATCACATCCACGCTGTGGGAAGACAGTTTGACGCCGGGCCTTGTGCCAACCCAGGCGTCTTCGCAGATTTCGAAACCGATACGCACTCCGCCGATGTCGTAAAAAATATCTCCGATCGGATAGCGTTTTTCGCCCCAGTGCAACTCATCGCGCAGATTCTCCGGCCAGGGCTTGAACCAGCGGTGTTCATAGTGGATGCCATCGCCAGGCAGAAAGCGTTTGGCCGTAAAACCGGCGATTTCTCCGTCCACGAGCAGGCAGGCCGTGTTGAAAATGCTGTTGTGGTGCAAAACCGGAACACCGACAGACAGGATCATCCCCCTGCTGTACGGTATGAGGTCGAAGAGAATCTCACGCGCGGTATCGAGTACACCTGCAGATAAAAATGCATCCTCACAGCCATAGCCGGTGATACACATCTCCGGCAGGCAGAGTATCGTCACGCCCTGCGCGCGCGCCTCTTCGATAGCATTGATGATGTTGCGCTTGTTATGCTCCCAGTCCAGAGGCGTCTGGTTGAGAACTGCGGCGCCGAAAGTTATCAGTTTCATGCCTTGTCCCTGTGATATGTGCTGTGGAATTGCACCCCTCAATATGCGGGCGAATCCGTCTCCGCTTTGCGCACGGAACGCTCGTTTCAGAAAGTTCTTTCCTCAGGCTGCGCTGTTCGAACATATTCGTTCTAATTGTGATTATTAAACCCGCGCGCCTGCAGCACGATTCGTGTTTTGAGATCGTAGAGCGTTTTTTCCAACCCGACCGGATACTCGTGCGGATTGACGAAACGCTTGATTCCGGTGTGGAAGCCTGCGAGCTCCTG
>DRLW01000523.1 GCA_011375275.1 Bacteroidota bacterium | reverse complement strand
CGCAGATGGCATCTCATTTCGCGCATGTGCTGCCGCGGGAGCGGCAACAGGAGTGTGACACCACAGCAGGAGCGGTGTCACGAGAGAAACGTTCGTAGTGCGCGCTTCAGCGCGCCCGAAACTGGCGAATTCTGCGGCATGGCGAGGGAAAAGACAGGTTCCCGGCATCTCAAAAATGCGGGTTTCGCTATGAGTGTGGCTTTCGACGCAGGTGGCATCTCGTTTCGCTCATGTGCTGCCGCGGGAGCGGCAACAGGAGCGTGACACCGCAGGAGCGGTGTCACGAGAGAAACGTTCGTAGTGCGCGCTTCAGCGCGCCCCAAAGTCCCTGAGCCTGCATGAGCCGAATATTTTTGTTTTACGAAGATAGTGTCGGTTAACCGGGTTGCGTGGCGGCGACGCTGGAGCGTCGGGATAGACGTGACACCGCAGGAGCGGTGTCACGAGAGGATGTGACCCGCATCTTCCAGCGATGACCGGTAACAGAATGACATTGCAGCAGGAAACCAAAGCTTGAAATCGAACTAGCATTGTCATACATTCCCCTCTCGTTTACTCCTGAGCAGTGTGGTGGACTCAGGGTGAATGATTTTTCAGGGTATGATCAAGCAGGGTAATGTGGACGCTGATTTCAGAAAAAGACGAGGAAACTATGGCTACAGCACGCATCGTCACCAAAATTCCCGGGCCCAAAAGTGCCCGGCTTCTGGCCAGAAAGGCAAGCGCCCTGCCGGCAGGGGTCTATCACAACGTGCCGGTTTTTATTCAGTCGGCGGAAAATGCCGTTCTCGAAGATATCGACGGTAACCGTTTCATCGATTTTGCTTCCGGCATAGGTACCATCAATGTCGGGCATGCGGCCGGGCCGGTGGTGCAGGCTGTGCAGGAACAGGTGCAGCGTTTTACCCACACCTGTTTCCATGTCACCATGTATGAGGACTATATCGCTCTGGCGGAAAAACTCAACCAGATCGTTCCGGGCGATTTTGACAAGAAAACCTATTTTGTCAACAGTGGGGCCGAAGCGGTTGAAAATGCAGTCAAGATTGCCCGTTTTGCGACCGGCCGCAGCGCTGTGCTGGCTTATGAGCAGAGTTTTCACGGCCGCACACTGCTCGGGCTGACTTTGACCGGCAAAGTCAAGCCGATCAAAAAGGGGTTCGGGCCTCTTGCTTCTGAAGTGTACCACCTGCCTTTCCCGGATTGCCGGGATTGCGCCGGCGGCCCAACCGGGTTGTGCTGCCAGGCGGAAGAAACCGCCCTGCGGCGCCTGCTGATGACCCGGGTCGATCCTGAGCAGATAGCAGCGATTATCTTTGAGCCGGTCCTCGGCGAGGGCGGTGTCCGCCCTTTTCCGGATGAGTACCTGCGCATGCTGTTCAAATTTGCACGCGAGAACGGCATTTTGATGATCGCAGATGAAATTCAGACAGGGTGGGGGCGCACGGGCTCTCTTTTTGCGATGGAGCACTATGGGCTGGCGGCAGACCTGACCGTGACAGCTAAGTCGCTTGCCGGCGGCTTGCCACTGAGCGCTGTGACGGGCCGCGCTGAGATCATGGACCGCGTCGCTCCGGGAGGCATCGGCAGCACCTATGGGGGCAATCCCCTGGCCTGCGCCGCAGCTCTGGCAGCAATCTCAACCATCGAGTCCTGCAAACTGGCGGAGCGTGCCCGCGAAATCGGCGCTGTGGTAGCTAAGTATCTCGAACCGCTTGCAGCAAACTATCCCTTTATCGGTGATTATCGTATTCGTGGTGCCATGATCGGTATCGACCTGGTGCGGGATAAAAACAGCTATGCCCCGGCTCCGGAGCTGTTTGGCAGCATACAACGGCAGTGCTACGAAAACGGTCTGATCATCCTCAAGGCCGGGCTTTTCGGCAATGTTATCCGGTTTTTGCCGCCGCTGACCATCGAGTTCGACGTGCTCGAAGAAGGGTTGAAAATTTTTGCGCAGGCACTTGAGAACGCTGCGGCCGCGCACGGATAACATGCGACAGAAGACCCATGACCCGGCAGGTGGTCATTTCTGCTTGCGATATCTGCCTTCAAAGATCAGGATGGAGCGGACGCCTTTGGAAGTGTAGATGCCGAGACCGTCGATGAAATAGACTGTCTCGCCATCGACGCGGGTGACGTATTCCTTGAAGCTCTCCCAGAGACCCTGCTCCGGCAGTTTGCGTGACCAGAACAGGCGGTTGCCGCTCAGTTTGCCGTTGTGGATCGTGACCTCGCCGCCAGCCTTTTCGACCCGGCAGACGATTTCGTAGCCTTCTGTGTAGTTTTTGCCTTTCGAGACCTCGGTCCGGCCATCTGGATAGGTGTCTCTGATCACCACGCGCTGGGTGTCATTATCCCAGAAATAGTGTTGTTCGACCTTGATCTCCTGCTGCAGCTCGCCATCAAAACTGTATATTCTGAATTCGCCTTTCCAGCGGCCGTCAAATGGATTGAGGGCTTTGTAGGCAAGAGCTGACTGCGCTGAGAGCTGCAGGTGGCAACCGAATAAAAGCAAAAAGAACACAGAGCTGTTTTTTTTCATTTCTTACCCCGATTTTTTCGATTGTTGAATTGATGTGGCGGATAAACAGACAGGCTGAGTGATCCGGGTATCCGGATGCACCTGCTTGTAACTTTTTAATAAAAATATAATTAAGTCTGATTATCTCCGGGTATCCAGTTTACTCAGCAAACCGGGCCTGCCCCGGATACTGTCATCTGTTATTCCGGCCAGGCGAAGCGCAGTGCCGGAATCTCATTTTTCCCGGCACGTGCTTCAGTCTGGATGATTCCGGTCTTCCCCTGCGGGCAACCGGAATGACCGTTCTGGTGCAGGCACGTGCTGTGTTCTGGCGGTCTGGCTGAAAAAATGCAATACTGCGAGTTAATATGGATGGCCAGACTGATTGTCGCATCGTTATGGATATCCCATCCTCCCGGCTTTGGGCTGAAGCCGGGTTGCACCACGAAGCTCACGAAGAGCACGAAGAAGCAGTGGTGTCGTAAAAATCAGGGCCAGCAGTTCCTGGCTTTTCTTTTATTTTCGCGTCCATCGAGCACTTCGTGGTTTTAAAAAATGCCCAGATGATATTCAAGCTCAGAAGCCAGAATGTTTCCATCGTTTCTGGCAGGAGAATGAAAAATCATCGGATTATCCCGTTCGTGCAACTGCAGTGCGTTTGTTTTGGAACAAAGAAGCCGCAGATAAAGCTGTTTAAATGGATGAGATATTCAGTTTTCAGTATCTGCTGCCAGGTTGTCGTGGATATTTTATCTCTATCCGTCCACACCGTAGCATAACCTTTTGGAGTGCACTGCACTGATAACAAGAGCAGGCGCACATCTAAAATAAACATTTGCCACAAAAAAATTTACTGTTTTGAGGCAAATCGCTCAGATT
>DRLW01000522.1 GCA_011375275.1 Bacteroidota bacterium | reverse complement strand
GGCAGCATGACCTGCTCACCCGGCAGTTTACTCTTGAAATCCGCCAGGCGCAGGTGGAGGAGCACCAGCTTTTTGCCATGCCCGTGGATATCCGGCTGATCTTCCCGGATTCGACCCGGATGGATACAACACTCTTTGTTGCGGCCGAGACCGAAACGTTCCGCTGGGCTTTATCGAACAGCCCGCAGGAGGTCGTGCTCGATCCAGACAACTGGATTTTAAAGGACAGTATTTATCTCGGTGTCAGCGGCCCGGGGCTGGCGGATACTCCGGCAGATTATGTACTCTATCAGAACTATCCGAATCCTTTTAATCACCAAACCGTGATTCCCTTTTATTTACCTTCGAACAGCCGGGTGGCGGTGCGCATCTATAATCTGGCGGGGCATCTGGTGCGCCGGCTTGGCGAGGGCGAGTTTTCTACCGGCATGCACCGGGTAACCTGGGATGGCCGCGATGACCAGGGCCGGACGCTGAGCAGCGGAGTGTATGTCTTCCGGCTGCAATATCCCGGGGGTGAGCTCAGCCGCAAGCTCTTGTTGCTCAAGTAGTTAAGCCCGCGGAGTTTCGGGTATCCAGTTGATTCAGCAAACCGGATCCGGCTCAGATACCGGAATCTCATCTTTTCGGGCACGTGCCGGAGTCTGGGAGATTCCGGTCTTCCCCTGCGGGGAAATCGGAATGACGGTTCTGGTACAGGCACGTGCTGTTGTCAGGCGGCCTGTTTGAAAAGATGCAACCGTGCTGAGTTAGGTGGATAACCAGATCGTTGAGTGATTCGGAGATGAGGCGGGGGAGACGGGACATCAACACATTTACAGGAGGGTACTATTTTGAAAACCAAGACATGCCGGCTTCTGCTCGCCGGCGCGGCGATTCTGCTGCTGACCAGCTCGCTTTCGGCGCAGAAATACGGCAAAGAACTGTATGAACACATGCAGAAAACCCGGCTGGTGAAGACCGAGGGCACGATGTGGGTCTCCTGGCTGCCCGATGGCTCCGGCTATTTTTTCAGTGAAAAAGATACCACCTCAGGCGCTATGAAATTCATTCGCGTCGAGCCGGAAAGCGGCGAGGAAAGCGCACTTTTCCCCGAAGAGCTGCAATCTGCCCTGCTCACCGAATATGCACGCCTGAGCGGTGAAAATCCCGGCGACCTGCCCTTTAGTTCTTTTGATTATGTCATGCAGGGTCAGGCGATTCTGTTCAAAACCGGCAGTGGATACTTTCTTTTTGATCTGAAAAATAAAAGCATGCGCCGGCTTCTGCGGCCTGAGATCGAAAAACAGCCCGGCTCGGACGGCCTGATGCGCAACATGCGCGCCAGCCAGCTCTGGAATGGTACGTGGTCCCCGGACTATACGTATTTCGCCTATGTCAAGGGGTATGACCTGTATATCACGCATTCCGGGACCGGTGAAGAGACCCGTCTGACGCACGACGGTGATGAGAATATTTTCAACGGCAGGCCGAATTGGGTGTATCCCGAGGAGTTCGGCCAGCTCACCGCCTACTGGTGGTCTCCGGATGGCAAAAAGCTGGCCTATTACAGCTCTGATGAGACTGAAGTGTACAAGTTTCCGATCGTGCACCATCTCAAGCCCGAGGCCGGTCTTGAGCTGCAGAGCTATCCCAAAGCCGGAGAAACCAATCCGACCGTGTATCTGAAAATCATCGATATCGCCACTGGCAAAACCACCACGGTTGACACACGCAGCAACAGCGATACGTACATCATCCGGCCAACCTGGCTGCAAGACGGCTCTGCTCTGCTGTTCATGCGCATGAACAGGGATCAGAACTATCTCGAACTGCTGGCAGCCGATCCGGAGACCGGCACGGTGCGCACGATCCTCGAAGAAAAAGAGGAGTTTTTCATCAACCTGCACGATGATTTTTATCAGCTCGCGGATGGCAGGCATTTTCTCTGGAGCTCGGAACGCAGCGGATGGCGGCAGTTGTACCTGTACCGCCTCGACGGCACCCTCGTTCGCCAGCTCACCCGCGGCAAACAGCCGGTGGAAAAAATCGTCCGCGTTGATGAGAAAAACAAGTGGGTGTATTTTACGGCTTTTACCAATGATGGGCTGGACACGCAGTTTTTTCGCGTGCGTTTGAACGGCAAAAAGCAGCAAAAACTCACGAGCGTACCTGGCTCTCACTACATCAACATGGACCCGAGCGCGCGCTATTACACCGATATGTATTCCAGTTTCACCACTCCGCTCACCGTCTCTTTGCACCGCGCTGACGGCAAGCTCCTGCGCACTTTGGCTTCATCAAACATCGAGGCGCTCGAAGCCCTTCCCCTTGAAAAACCTGAGCTGATCACCATCAAAGCAGCGGATGGAGAAACCGATCTGCATGGCTTGCTGTTCAAACCGGCCGGATACGACGCCAACAAGGCGTATCCCCTGGTTGTTTCGGTGTATGGCGGGCCGCACTCAAAGATGATCCGCAACAGTTTTCAGATGGCCGGCCGCGAACAGCGTCTGGCCCAACTTGGTTTTATGGTCTGGAAAATGGATAATCGCGGCCTGACCCGCCGGGGTAAGCATTTTGAAACGAGGACGTATCGTAAACTCGGACAGGTGGATCTCGATGACCAGGTGGCTGGGGTGCGTGAGATCAGTAAGCGGCCGTATATCGACGCTGACCGTGTCGGTATCTTTGGCCATTCGTACGGCGGCTACATGACCTGTCTGGCCCTGCTCAAATTTCCGCAGGTCTTTCATGTCGGCGTTGCCGGTGCACCTGTCACGGACTGGCGGAACTACGATACCATCTACACCGAGCGCTACATGAGCACGCCGCAGAAAAATCCCGAAGGCTATGACGAAGGGTCTGCGATGCCTTTTGCCGGCAATCTCACCGGCAAGCTGCTGCTCGTTCACGGCACCATCGACAACAACGTGCATCCGGGCAACACCATCCAGCTCATCGATGCGCTCGTGAAGGCCGGCAAACGCTTTGATCTGATGCTTTATCCGAACAATCGCCACGGTATCCGCGGCAAGGCCGGTCGTCACTACCGCCAGCTCACCGTGGATTATCTGTCTGAGCATCTCAATCCTGAGCCGGTAGTTGCGCCGGCAGGCCAGTAGCGCACGGTGGTATTTCGTTACGCTTGTGTGCAGCCGCGGGAGCGGCACAAGGGGGCGT
>DRLW01000521.1 GCA_011375275.1 Bacteroidota bacterium | reverse complement strand
CTTGCGTAAAATCTTGATTATGTATCTTCATGAAAAGAAGATAACAAATTCAAATACCCGTGTCCAGCCAAAAATGTGGGACACGGACAGCTTTTGAAGGGGGATACAGGGGGATGTCCCGCGGCTTTGTTGCGAATAGCTGCGGTGTTGGGTTTGTGCTTGGATTTTAGTTTTGATGTGTTTCCCGGGATTTTGATGGTCCATCCCGTCGTTCGCGACATGAATGTCGCGTTACAGTGCTGGCGTGGGTACATCCTCCTGGCCCGGCTTGTGTGCCGGGCCTGTCCCCTTCGAAGGGGGATTTGGGGGGGATAGCTGGAAATTATTAAACAGGAGAGTTTAGCGATGAAATTTACTAAAACACCCTTGCCCGGAGCTTACGTTATCGATTTGGAAAAGCTCGGCGACGATCGAGGTTTTTTTGCCCGTTTGTATTGTGAGAATGAATTCCGTGAGCACGAGCTAGAGACGCATTTTGTACAGATCAATAATTCGCTCAGTGCCCAGAAAGGAACTCTGCGCGGGATGCACTACCAGCTTGAACCTGCAGCAGAGGTGAAGGTGGTCCGGTGTATCAAGGGCAGTTTGTATGATGTCATCCTCGATCTGCGTCAGGATTCCCCGACATTTGGCCAGTGGTATGGCGCAGAGTTGTCTGCCGAAAACCGGCGGATGATGTATGTGCCGCGCGGTTTTGGCCATGGCTTTATCACGCTGGAAGATGACACAGAAGCTTTTTATCTGGTCTCTAATTTTTATGCTCCGGAGAAAGAGCGCGGTGTGCGCTGGAATGATCCCCGGTTCAACATCGAATGGCCGATCGAGCCGGTTGTTGTGTCTGAAAAGGACAGCAACCATCCGGACTTTGATCCCGATTACCATCTGAAATAGGAGAGACGGATGAAAATTCTCTTTACAGGTGCAAGCTCATTTACGGGCTACTGGTTTGTGCGTGAGTTGGCCCGGGCAGGCCATGATGTGGTCGCGGTTTATCGCCGGACTGCGGATGAGTATGAGGGAGTCAGACGCCAGCGCATCGACCTCGCAGCGAGTCTGTGTACCCAAATCTGGGAGTGCAGTTTTGGTGATGACAAATTTCTCGAGCTGATCGCAACGCAGGACTGGGGGATGCTGTGCCACCACGCAGCCGATGTGACAGACTACAAAAGCCCGGACTTCGATGTTACGGCTGCGGTTGAGAACAATACCCGAAATCTCGGCAAAGTCCTGGATAATCTGCAAAAGTCCGCCTGTAATCGGGTTCTGCTTACGGGCAGTGTTTTTGAATACAACGAGGGTGCAGGCGACAGGCCATTGCGTGCTTTTTCACCGTACGGTCTTTCCAAGGGGCTGACTGCTGAGATGTTCGCGTATCACTGCGCCATCCGTGGCATGCATTTGGGTAAGTTCGTCATTCCCAACCCGTTCGGGCCGTATGAAGAACCGCGGTTTACCGCGTACCTGATGCGTACCTGGTTTGAGAAAAAGACGGCAGGTGTCAATACCCCTGCTTATGTTCGCGATAATATCCATGTCTCCCTCCTGGCCAGGGCATATAGCGATTTTGCTCAAAATCTGGGTGCTGAATCTGGATTCAGCAAACTGAATCCTTGTGGCTATATAGAGACCCAGGGCGCTTTTGCCCGGCGTTTTGCCAGCGAGATGAGTCAGCGGCTGGGTATAGCATGCGAGCTCGACCTGGCCCATCAGACAGAGTTCATGGAACCCAGAGTCAGAATCAATACCGATATGCCTGATCATCAAAAGCTCGACTGGGATGAGACAGCAGCCTGGGACGAGGTGGCTGAATATTACCGCCGGTAATGAGTCGCCAGTCTTTGGTATAGTTTGCAGTATGTCGCATGGAAAAAAACTCTGGTTATCCACTTCACTCAGCATGGCTGCATTTTTTCAACCAGTCTGTCTGAAGTAGAACATTTTAGTTTTGTGTGGCTGGTGGCGGTCGATCGTGTTGGCTGGTGGCGACGCTGGAGCGTCGTGAGCTGCGTCACACCGCAGGAGCGGTGTGACGAGATGAGATGAGGATGAAACGTTCGTAGTGCACGCTTCAGCGCGCCCGGAAAGTCGCCAGTTTTGCCGGACATGGCCAGGAAGCAGAACATTTTAGTTTTGTGTGGTTGGTTGCGGTCGATCGTGTTGGTGGCGGCAGCGCTGGAGTGGTGTGACGAGAAGATGCATAGCATAGAACAAAATTTTTCAGTTATCCCGGTTATTTTGCGCAAGTGCCTATATGTGAATTGATCGGGGTTGATCAGCACCCAGGGAAAGCACCGAATATGAAAAATCAAAAAGAATTATCTGTAGGTGTGATTGTCATCACACATTGTGCGAAGAAGCATTTGCAGCATTGTTTGCCGCCTTTGCTCAATTCATCTTTAAATCCACGGGTTTTACTGGTGAATTCTTCTTCCAACGATGGCACGGTTGAAGAAGCTGAGCGTTTGGGAGCAGAGACGCTGGTCATCCCCAGGGTCGAGTTTAATCATGGCACGACCAGGGAAATGGCCCGGAACTATCTTGGAACCGATATCGTCGTGATGATCACTCCGGATGCTTATCCGGTTGGTGATGATATGCTGGAAAAACTGGTTCAGCCGTTGCTCGATGGCCGGGCATCTATTGCTTACGCGCGGCAGATTCCGCACGACGGGGCTGGTGTTTTCGAATCTTTTCCGAGAGAATTCAACTACCCGCCGCAGAGCCAACTGCGTGGTATTGAAGATGCCGGAACGTACGGTGCGTACACGTTCTTTTGTTCTAATTCCTGTGCCGCTTATGTCAATGCTGCGCTCGATGAAATCGGCGGTTTTCGTTCTGTACTGACGGGGGAAGATACGCTGGCTGTCTCGCTTATGCTGCAACGCGGACACCGCATAGCGTATGTTGCTGAGGCAGAGGTAAAACACTCGCATGAGTACACGCTGATGCAGGAATTCAAACGGTATTTTGATACCGGATACTATCGCAAATTGAACTATGAGCTTTTTCGATTCCAGGGTGATGACGAAAGCCGCGGGCAGGAATATCTCAAAGCACTATTGCGTCATTTGATCAGGGTTAAACCGCATCTGGTCCCTTATGCCATCCTGCAGACTGCGGCGAAATGGGCGGGGTATAAATTAGGCCGGATGAGTGTGAACGCTCCGGTCTGGTTGCTGAAAAAATTGAGTAACCAGGATTTTTACTGGACATCGAAAGATTTTACCGAGGCCGGGAGAGCGCTTCCGGTTGTTCAGCAGATCAAGGC
Source organism: Bacteroidota bacterium (assembly GCA_011375275.1). Classification (GTDB taxonomy): domain Bacteria; phylum Zhuqueibacterota; class Zhuqueibacteria; order Zhuqueibacterales; family Geothermadaptataceae; genus Geothermadaptatus. The sequence goes on along the minus strand of DRLW01000521.1, from coordinate 5,645 downwards.
AAAAGGGCAGGTTGCAGAGTCAATCACCATACCATAGAAGGGAATAGGGGCTCCGTCAGTTAGACAAGGATGTGATCTTCCGGATCATTTTGGAAGAAGCGAGGACGATACAGCATGATACTCAGGCTCCGGCCTGATAAACAGCATTGAGGAAGCACCCATGCTCAAGCAACATTCGCGATTATTTTCGACAGCGCTGATCGTCGGCGATTTTGTGCTGACGATTTCAGCTTTCGTAACCGCATTTTGGCTGCGGTTCCATTCTGGTTTGTTCCCGGTCACTACGATTCCCGATTTCGAGAGTTACTATATCGTCGCTCTGGTGGCTGGGCCTTTGTGTCTGGTTATGTTTTCTTTTGCCGGTGTGTATCAGCCGCGGCGTATTGAGTCCATCTTTTCTGATGTTCTGCCTATTCTCGGTGCGACTGTCGGGGTGATGATTGCTCTTTCGGCATTTACTTTTTATTATCGGGAAGTCAGCTTTTCGCGTCTGACGTTTTTGGTCTTTGGGGTGGTTTTCTTTCTCTTCACCGCGACGGAAAGAGTGTTGATCCGTGTCGCACTGCGTTCTTTGCGGCGACGGGGATTCAATGTCAAGCGGTTGCTGGTTGTTGGAGCCGGGCACCTCGGCTTGCGCGTGGTCAAGGCGGCAAATAATAATCTCAGTTATGGCTACAAAGTCGTCGGGCTGCTCGATGATAACGTTACCAACGGGTATTTCAAGAGTGATTACGGCGTCGATGTTCTCGGCCGTACCAGAGAGCTGCCCAGGGTGGTGGAACAGTACAATGTCGATAAAGTGATCATCGCGTTGCCGGCGCGGGCTTATGACAAGACCTGCCGCATCGTCGAGCGCTGTGAGCGCGAGGGTATTGAGGCGGAAATCGTACCGGATTTCTTCAAAATTATCCAGCCCTCCACGCGCGTGCGCGAACTGGAAGGCCTGCCTATCGTCAGCGTGCGCCACTTGCCGACTGAAAGCTGGGGCTATACGGTGATGAAACGGGGCTTTGATATTGCGTTTGCCGCCACTGTCATGGTGCTGGGGGCTCCGGTTTTTCTGGCCATTGCTGCCGGCATCAAACTGACCTCGCCCGGGCCGGTGTTTTTTAATCAGATACGCGTCGGTGCCAATCGCCGCAAATTCAAGATGTATAAATTCCGCACAATGCGCGTTGCCCCGACCACGGAAAGCGATGTGACCTGGACGACTCAGGATGATAACCGGCGCACTGCTTTTGGTACCTTTTTGCGCCGAACCAGCCTGGATGAGCTGCCGCAGTTCTGGAACGTGCTCAAGGGCGATATGAGCATCGTTGGCCCGCGGCCGGAGCGGCCCTATTTTGCCCAGCAGTTCAAGGATGAGGTACCCAAGTATATGGTTCGCCATCAGGTGAAAACCGGCATTACCGGTTGGGCTCAGGTCAATGGCTGGCGCGGCGATACCTCGATCAAAAAGCGCATCGAATATGATTTGTTTTACCTGGAAAACTGGTCGTTTAAATTCGACCTGAAGATTATCTGGTTGACCATTCTCCGCGGGCTGATCAATAAAAATGCGTATTGAGCTCGCAGACGGTTTTGTCGTGGTTACCGGCCAGGAGTGCACACTATTCCCGCAGGTACAGAGATGCTCGAGCAGTTTGTTGCCCTCAGCGGATTTCTAACCGTTGCAGGGTTTGTCGTTGGTTTCCTCGTCGGTATGACCGGCATGGGAGCCGGCGTGCTGATCACTCCTTTGCTGCTTTTGGGTGTTGGCATGCCCCCGACGGCGGCTATCGGTACGGACCTGGCCTACAGCGCTGTGACCAAAATGGCCGGTACTTTTCAGCACTGGCGGCAAAAGACCGTTGACCGTTCGCTGGTGTTCTGGCTGGCTGTGGGCAGCATTCCCGCTTCGCTGCTCGCTGTCGCCTTGTTGAGTATGTTGCACAACATCGATACCAGGGGCACGGAATTGTGGTTGAACAGGCTGGTGGGCGCAGCTTTGTTGCTGGCTTCGCTGCTGATTTTGCGCAGGGCCTTTGCCCGTGATGATCGCACAGCACAGCAGCGCAGCAGTGGCGAGCCGATGCGCGGCCGGCTGGTTTTGATCGGGTGCGCCGGTGGTTTCCTGGTCGGCCTGACCTCTGTGGGCAGCGGCAGCATTCTCATCGCGTTGCTCGCGGCTTTTGTGCCTCTCAGTGTTGAGAAGATGGTCGGCACGGATATCGCCCATGCTTTTGTGCTGGTGAGCGCGGCCGCGATCGCGCATTTCTTTGCCGGCAATGTCGATTTAGGCATCGCCGGGCGCCTGCTGCTCGGTTCGGTTCCGGGCATTCTCATCGGCAGCCGCATGACGCTATGGCTACCGAAACGCGTCTTGCAGATGGGGCTGGCCGGATTGCTGCTGACCTCTGCCGGACATCTGATCTTTCTATCTTTGTAATCTGTAAATTCACGAATAAAGCGGAAGTGATTTATTGAAATCAAGGCACATCATCGTTTTAGCTGTCGTGCTGTCAGCCATTCTTGCCAGCGTGCAGCCGGGCAGATTAGCAGCACAAAATGGCCAGACCCTGGCGCCCTATCATTGGGGCTTTGAGTATTTTCGTGACTGGCGTCTGCGCCATCCGGTGGATAGTTTGTTCGTCAAAACCTGGCCGCTTTTATATCAGCAGGCGGAGCAGGTTTTTCGCAGCCAGCAGGCGCGGACGGGCTACGAGCGGTTTTTGAAGGACAGGTTCCTCGCTGATGCCGGCGGCTATGGCGTCATGCGTGGCAAGACAAAACAACGCCCGTTCTTGCAGTTGGGCGCGCGTCTGGTCGAAGATGCCGGACGAATCAGCGATGAGCTGCGTTCGCGCATGGTGCTGCGTCTGCTCACGGGAGTCGCGTTTTCCGACCGGCTGACGATTTTCAACGCCATGGCCCTGGATCAGCGCCTGCGCGATGATCCGGATTATGAGGGCAAGGAATGGCGCGGGCTGACCGCGATCACCGAGCAGGCGTATGTCAATTACCACACCCCGCGCTGGTCTGTGAAATTCGGCAGGGACTATATCCTGCTGTCTCCCGGCGAAGACGCTGCCCTCACGGTATCTGACGCCTCCCGCCCCTTTGACCTTTTGCAGGTGCAGATGCGGGCCCGGCGTGCTCAATTTACCTATATCACGACCAAGCTCAATACGATCACGTTGTCGGACAGCACGGCTGAGCGCCTGATGACGCCATGGGCGCAGCGCTACATGAGTGTAGGACGCGTGGAGTTCGCTTTCCGCGATTATCGGATGCAGCTCGGCCTGACGCAAACCATCCTCTACGGCGGCACGCGTGGTTTTGAGTGGTACTATCTCAATCCCTTCATCGCATGGCACGGAGAGCAGCTCAACGAACCCCAGGACCTGCGCGCGAATACCATGGGCGCTGTTGATCTGACCATTTTCCCGACTGAGGGCGTGGAGATTTACAGCCAGTTGCTCATCGATGATATTCAGGTTGAGAAAAAAAGCGTTGGCGACCTCGAGCCAAACGAGATCGGCATGTTGTTCGGGCTGCGCTTTGCTGACCCCGGGCCTCTGCAGGGCGTGACCCTTGGCGCGGAATACACGCGCGTGACCAACAGGACGTATAACACTGTGCCTGAGGCCGAGAAGTATGTGCATCGCAATAAGCCAATCGGGCATTTTCTGGGAAATGACTTCGATCGCTATCTGTTGTACAGCCGTATCTTTCTGCCGCCGTCCTGGCTGATCAAAATCAGGGCGGAGTATCGCCGGCACGGCGAGGGACGCGTCAATGTGCCCTTTGATATGCCGTGGCGTGAGTACACACTGGAGCAGGGATATTCCGAGCCCTTCCCCTTTGGTATCGTTGAAACGACGCGCATCGCTGAGGCTTCTGTGCGCTGGCATCCGCGTTCCGCTATGTTCGGCGCTCTGACGGTGCGTTACACGAGTGCGAACAACTGGCAGAACCTCACCGGCTCGACACTGAACAGATTCGAAGTTTTTCTGTCCGTGTGGCTGGAATGGCAGGGCTTCGGCGAGATCTGAGCCGTATAGTCGCGGTTGCTGCGGCAGGGAATCCCTGCGAACGCCTGATCGAAAAATTTTTCAGCTACCCCGGCATCCATTTGCGACGCGAGGCGTTGCAAAACGAATGATCAGGATGGACGGAAACGGAGAGGATGGAATGGATCAATCATTTGTTGAACGCCGTATTCGGCACAGCATTGAAGTGAAGCACCGATTGCTGCAGGATTTCAGCGAGCAGATTTTTACTATTGGCCAGGCATTGATCGGCTGTATTGCTTCCGGGGGTAAGATTCTTTTTTGCGGCAACGGCGGAAGTGCTGCGGATGCCCAGCATCTCGCGGCCGAACTCGTGGTCAAGCTTGGCCGCGAACGCCGGGCCCTGCCTGCTGTTGCTCTGACAACAGACAGCTCGATTTTGACCGCGGCCGCCAATGACTTTTCTTATGACGGTGTCTTTGCGCGGCAGGTTCAGGCTCTCGGCAGAGCCGGAGACGCTCTGATCGGCATCAGCACTTCGGGCAACAGTGAAAACGTGCGCCGGGCTATCGTTGCTGCGCAGGAACAGGGGATGGTTTCCGTGGCTCTGCTCGGCAAGGACGGCGGCGCTATCCGCGAACTGGCCAGCCACAGTCTGGTCGTCCCGGATTCGGATACGCAGCGCATACAGGAGAGCCACCTGCTGGTCGGGCACATCTGGATGGAAATGATCGATGCTTCTCTGGAGCAGGAGTGATGAAGCTGCCTTTTCTGGTTTTTCTGGACCGGGACGGGACGCTGATCCGGGAAAAGAATTATCTCAAAGACCCGGATGAGGTCGAGCTGTTGCCGGGTGTAGCCGAGGGCTTGAAAATGTTGCAGGACGAGGGCGCTGTACTGGTCATCGTATCGAATCAGTCGGGTGTTGCCCGTGGCTTTTTCGGCGTTGATGCTGTGGAGGCCGTCAACCGGCGGACGCTGCAATTGCTGGCTGATCAGGATGTTGTGATAACCAACGTGTACTACTGCCCGCACCATCCGGATGAGCAGTGTTTGTGTCGCAAACCAGAGCCCGGCATGCTGATCGAGGCAGCTGAAGCCAGCGGGCTTGATCTGCACTCAGCGTTTATGATCGGCGATAAACGCGCCGATGTCGGCGCCGGGAAGAATGCCGGCACGCGTACGATTCTGCTGCTGACCGGCCACGGCCAGGCGGAAGCAGCAGCACCAGATGGCCCGTCTGCGGATTATGTCGCAGAAAATTTCAGCGCTGCGGCAGCATGGATTTTAGCACAACGCAACAAGCAAAAATAAAGATCCGGGTCTAACCCGGTGTCTGCCATGGAAAGCGAACCAAGCGCTTTCCTCCCAATGCCAGCCCGTTAAAGCCGGATGCTTTGACGGGCTGTTTTTTTTGAGTGAAAAATTTAAAAGTCGGGGTCTCCGGGTATCCAGTTTACTCAGCAAACCAGCCAGACCCAGATTCCGGTCTTCCGACAGCTCTGGTACAGGCATGTGCTGTTGTCAGGTGGTCTGAATGAAAAGATGCATCCGTGCTGAGTTAAGTGGATAACCAGAGTCGGGGGCATCGAAAACGAAAAGCCCAGCTGGCATATACCGGCTGGGCTTTTATTCTATAGTGGAGACGGCGGG
>DRLW01000520.1 GCA_011375275.1 Bacteroidota bacterium | reverse complement strand
TTACTTTAGTCCTTTGGTTCTGATTTGTGAATCATGTCGGTATCCTCGCCCGTCCCTCCGGGGCGCGTGAACTGACCATACGAACAGGGAAGAAAGACTCATTTTGAAAATGATACATAAAGAGACCTGGGTGAAATACACTGCCCTTGCGTTTATTGTGTTACTACTGCCCTTCACCAGCGTTGTGCCCCAGGAGCGCTCCCTGCAGCTCGAAAGAATCGAGTTCAAGGGAAACACAAAAACCGATGAATCTGTGCTGTTGCGCTATCTCCGCCTGCGCCCGGGGGACAGGGTGACAGCGGACAAGGTCGATCGTGACTGGCAGGCGCTGGCAGCGACGGATTTTTTCAAGTCCGTTGAGCTGTACACGCGCCCCGGCTCGCGCAAGGGGCTGGTTGTGCTGGTGGTGGAAGTTACCGAGAGGCGCTGGCCGTATTTTCAGTTCGAAGGCGGCCACAGCGATCTCGATGGCTGGTACTTCGTTCCCTTCAGCCTGCGTTTTGATAACCTCTTCGGCAAAGGGCATGAGTGGAATTTTCAAGCTTACCTCAGCGACCGTTTCACGCGTTTGGGTTTTAATTATCACAATCCGGATCTGCTCTCGTCTTCGCTGGCATTCGATCTTCAGTTTTATGGCGGCACGCGTACTTTCATCCTCTACATCGACGGGCAGGAGCTCAATCACGATGTCGATGTCGGCGGGATCGATATGAAACTGAGCGGAACCGAGGGGATTTTCCGTTATCTGTTTCTGCGCTATAATAATCTCAACTTCTCACCTGCACGCACCGCGGCTTTTGTCGATACAGACTCGGTGCTGACCATCTCTCTCTTTCCCAAAAAACTGGCCGTCCAGATCGAAGATACCACGATCGCTTCGCTGACTGCAGGTATTCAAATCGACCGGCGGGACAATGTGTTTTATCCCATGCGCGGATTCTGGGGCGTCGCCTCCGCAGGGCTGGCGCATTCGGAGCTGGGCAGCAAGATCGATTTTGTCCGCTATCGCTTTGATGCGCGTATCTACCAGCGCATTTTCCGCCGTCATGTTCTGGCTTTCAATGTTAAAGCCGGTTCCGTATCCCGCGAGGCACCATTTTACCAGCGTTTTTATCTCGGCGGAGCGAACTCACTGCGCGGTTATCCCGAACGCCGTCTGACTCCGATCGGTTATGGTGCGCGGCATTTTCTGACCTCGATCGAGTACCGCTTTCCGTTTTCGTCGCGGCAAACCGGCACGCCCGGCGCGGTTGGTGTGTTCTTTTTCGATGCCGGCGGACTGTGGAATACGGATGAGAAAATCGACAGCGATGGCCTGTACCGCGCCTTTGGCTTTGGTCTGCGTCTGAAAATACCGATCATCGGCCTGACGCGCATCGATTTTGCTTTTCCTCTCGATAAATTCGAGGACAATGACTTTCAACTGCATTTTTCCCTTGGACATGCATTCTAATTTTAAGCAAAAGGACTCGGGTGTGCGCAAGGTGAAAAAAACTGCAATCTGGCTGATGCTTCTGCTCGCGTACTGCAGCGGTCTGCATGCCGGGGATGGTGCGAAAATCACCCTCGTCGAACCGTTTTTTACCGCTGGCAGCCTGCACGTCGTCGTGCGCAGCGAGAATATATTCAACCCGAAAATTTCGGGTACGATCAACAGCGGCCTGCCCTGCCTTATCGAAGTGGAAGTGGAGCTGCGCGATAACAGCGGCCGTGTCATGCGCCGGCTGGTGCAGCCTTTCCGCATTTCATATAATATCTGGGAAGAAAAATACCAGCTCGACTCAGCGGACACGGTAGCGATTTTTACTGATTTTACCCGTTTGCGCGAGCAGTTCACCCTCTTTCGCAGCGCAGCCATCGTCGCGCGGTCGCGGCTCAAAGCATCGCAGAGTTACCGGCTGCGCGTGCGCATCGGTGTCGCGCCGATCTCCTCGCGCCAGAGCCGCAAACTCAGCGGCTGGCTGGAAACCAGTGGCGGGAAAAATCAGGATGACATCACCTCTGAAGAGCAGTCGAGTGGCTTTCGCGTCAATGTGAGCCTGCTGGTATCCTGGTTCCTCGGCAACAGCAAAAAACATACACATTATTCACCGTGGTTCGTGCGCGCGTTTCAAACCGCAGACATCATCCGCACAACTCTCGAAAGCAAGTGACAGCCGCTGATGAAATCCATCCGTGCCAAGCTCATACTGTCGATTCTGGTCATCACCCTGCTGCCGGTGGCGCCGCTCTATTTTGTCGTCAAAACGGTGTTTGAGCATAGCCTTGAGGTCGGCTTCAACAGCGATGTCGAGCTGGCGCTGGAGAATGCTACGGCTTTGTCCAGCCGGCTGTTTGCGCAGTATCGCCAGCAGGTACTCAATCGTGCCGCCACACTGGCGCAACAGCGCGAACTGCACGATTTTTTCTCCGGTCGTCGCCGTGTTGATCCCGAGGCTTTTCTGCGCCGGTACGTGGCTATGGACAGCGTCCGGCTGGTGCTCTATCACCGCGATGGTACTGTGCTTGCCCTGGCTCAGCGACCACAGACGCTGAAGTTTCCGCAGCTCTATCAAAGTGCGTTGCAGCCGCCGGACAGCAGCGGGGCGCCGTGGTTTCCTGACCTCAACGGCGAGCGGCGGTTTATCGCGGCGGCAGCGCCGGCCGGGGGGCAGGGCTTTCTCGTTCTGGTGAAAAAAGTCGATGCGCAGTTTTTGAAAAAATCCCGGC
>DRLW01000519.1 GCA_011375275.1 Bacteroidota bacterium | reverse complement strand
GGAGAAGAGGGCCGGCCTCGATTTATGAAGCGAGAATACTCTTGATGCGTTCGAGCAGATGGGTTTCCGGAACCGCTCCTTCTGCAGCTCCCTGCTCATTGGCCACGGTTTTGGGGACGCCCATCACGCCATACTTCTGCGACAGATGCGGAAATTCAATCGCTTCCACCATGTCAGCGGTGATGTTGTCGTTCTCCATGGCAAACTTGAATGCATTGATCACTGCCTGCGGGCAGTAGGGGCAGGTCGGTGTGATGAAGACCTGCAGATGCACTTTTTCGCTGATCGCAGCCAGCTCTTTTTTCACGCTGTCGGGAAGCCCGGAATCGCCGGCAGAGACCATTTTGATGGTTTCCAGCAGGGTGGAAAACTCATACCCTGAGGGGATGCCGAACAGGCGAATGCCGTAATCCTTTTCGTTCATGATCACGGTCGCCGGAATTTTATCGATACCGTACTTTTCCGCGATGTCCTTATCGTTGACGAAGTTTAAAACCTCCAGGCTGATCTTGTCCGATGTTGCTGCAACCTCCTCCAGCAGCTCGCGGGTTTCGCTGCAGTACTGGCATTCGAGGCTCTGCGTGAACATCAGTAGCTTGACCGGATTCGGCAGGTCAGCAAACATCTTTTCCACTTCCTGGCGGTCTTGTTCTTTCAATATTGCCATCGTATTACTCCGATTTTTTATGTTGATGATGCTGAGGTCTGCTTTCCGCAGCACACAGCACCGGTTGATTGGTTTTTCTTCTCATTTTTTGTTTTGTTCCCTGCTCACTGGTTTTTGCAGCACAGAGCTGTGCTTCAGGCTTTATCCAGCGCCTGCTGCAAATCTGCGAGCAGATCGTCGATCCCTTCCAACCCGACGGACAGGCGAACCAGCCCGTCGCTGATGCCGAGCTCCCTGCGTTCCTCCGGGGAATAGGAGCTGTGCGTCATGCTGGCCGGGTGCTCGATCAGGGTATCGCAATCGCCAAGGCTGACGGCAAGGCTGATCAGATTGACGGCATTGAGCATGCGCTCAGCAGCCGGGAAACCGCCGTGCAACTCAAAAGCGAGCACGCCACTGAAGCCCCGCATTTGCCGGCGCGCAATATCATGGCCGGGATGGCTCTGCAGACCGGGGTAGTGCACGCGGCTGACTTTTTCATGCCCATCCAGAAATTTCGCCACCTGCATGGCGTTTTCGCTGCTGCGATCCATGCGCACCGGCAGTGTCTTCAGGCCGCGCAGCATCAGCCAGGCTGTGAACGGACTCATGATCGCCCCCAGTTCCTTCAGCCCGGAGGAGCGCAAGTCATCGATGAATGTTTTTGATCCCGCAACCACGCCACCGATAGCATCACCATGCCCGCCGATGTATTTGGTCGTGCTGTGCAGGACGATATCCGCCCCAAGCTGCAACGGGCTCTGGTAGTAGGGTGTCGCAAAAGTGTTATCGACGATCAGCGGAACGTTCCAGTCATGCGCAATCCCGGCGATGGCAGCGATGTCGAGAACAGCCAGTGTCGGGTTGGCCGGTGTTTCGATGAACACCGCTTTGACGCGGCTGTCCATTTTGGCGGCAAACTCTGCTGCATCCGGGCTGTCCGCATAGATGACTTCGATGTCGAATTTCTTCAGTTGCTCCTCAAACAGAGCATGGGTTCCGCCATATACCGTATGGGTTGATAGAATTTTATCCCCGGGGCGGGCCAGCGCCAGCAGTGTCATGGCCACAGCAGCCATGCCCGAAGCAAAAGCGGCTGAGGCTTCGGCGTGTTCCAGAAAGGCGACTTCACGCTCAAAGGCTTCGGTCGTAGGGTTTTGCAGGCGGGAATAAATATAACCTGGCTTTTCACCGGCAAATTCCTGTGCTGCTGTGTCCAGGTCACGGAAGGCAAACGTCGATGTTTGAAAAATCGGTACCGAGATGGCGCCGGTTGGTGAGACCGGTGCGCCGGAACCATGCACGCAAAGCGTGGCAAAGTCGAGTTTATCCGGGTTCATCGTTTTCATGATATCTCCTTATCCCGATTATTCTGAGGCAACACACAAATCTGTACAAAAACCGGGATCAGCTTCAGTGCGGCCGGCTTGCATGCAACCTTTTGGCAGAACAGGTGCAGCCTCTGCCAGCCTTGACGTCTCATCCTGCCATAATAGCAGCGTATGACCATGATAGTTTTATGAAGCAATTTACAGGCCAAAACTGCACCGACCGGTTAGTGTACCCACGTTTCCGGCGGCTCATCCGTGAAACTGCTCAACAGCAGCCCTGTCCTTAAAATTCATGAGGATGCGAGCAGCCTGCACCTCATGCTCCGGCACGTAGAGCCGGGCCGGCGTGCTCCATAGCACTGCTTGCTGGCGGCGCAGAATGCCTCCACTGGTTGAAAAAAGTGCCCTCCACGCATTGTGAAGGGCACTTATCCTTTAATACGACACAGACACTGATGAGAGTATCGGCGTCGTACACGCATTGAGGAGGAAAGGCTGATCCCGATAGAGCAAAGTCTGCGAATTTTTCAGGCTGATGAACAGGTGTGTGTTCAGTCAGACTGGTTATTTCCGTTCCCTTAGCACCCCTCGTCCACCTTATTCCTTTTGCGTTTGAAAGTCACTTTCTTTGCCGGCTTTCTGGGCTTTACGCTTTTCCCGCGAACCGTTGTAGCGGTTGCACCTGAAAAGTACGCTGATGCGGCTTTGCGAAACTGGTATTTCAATATTTCAGAATCAGCGACAAGCTCTCCCGGTGGTTGCGGGTTGATGATCGCTTCGGCCCAGTAGTTCAAACCGCCGTTGAGCATGTAGGCATCGATGCCGAGCTGTTTTAACAGCACCCACGCCTGCGCAGCGTGGGATTCGCCGTTGGAATAGAGAATAATGGTCGCGTCGGTGTTCATTTCTTCCAGCCCTTCGGGCGTAAACAGACGCGTGAGCGGAATGTTGATCGCTGACTCGATGTGATAGTTCTGGTACTCTTCAGGTGTGCGCAGATCGACGATCATCAGATCAGCTCGTTTGTCGATCAGCCATTCGGCGAGCTCCTCCGGAGATACCTGGTCATTGCTCTGAAAAATGACGTCTGCGATCTCCAGCGGCGAGGTCAGCGCAGGTTTGATGGTCCCGGCCGGTGATATAGCCAGAATAGCGCCGAGACTGAGCAACACGGCCACACCGATGCGCCTGTCGCAGAAAAGCTTCAGATTCATGGTCATGATGCGCCCTCCTCGTGTGCAAATTTTTTCTCCAGCAGATCAGCACCCCAGAACATACCCAGGGCGAAGAGTATGATGAAAAAGGCGATCAGCCCCGGGCGCAGGTGCAGCCAATCACTCAGGGTCACCTGTCCCATAGCTCCGCTCACAGTGAACTCCTGGAAGAGCGGGTAAACCTCGCCGAAAATCAACATGCCGAGCAGAGAACCGAGGACGTAGAACATCGCATCGATTTTGCCGATGGCGCTGGCCACCAGAGAAGTGCCCGGGCAGTAGCCGCCGATGACAAATCCCGTGCCCATGATGATGCCGCCAACGAACTGCGGCCAGAGATAGGTCGGGTTGAGGTAGAGCCGGGTGATGTCGAAAATTTCGGCCCAGTTGAGATAGAGCATACCGACCATGGCAACGACGATGGCGGTGAACATCACTTTGAGCACTGTATTGTCGCGCAGATAGAACTGTCCCGCCAGCTTCCTCGATGAACTGAACCCGGCGCGTTCGAGCACAAAGCCGAACAGGAGACCGATGATGAAAGCGATGACAAAGCTTATTTCAAGCCCGAAATAGCCATATTTGTACAAAGGGGTAAACATGGTTTTCTCTCCATTTGAATTGTCTCAACACAACCGGTTATATCCATTGTTTGCGGAAAAACCATGCCACACCGAATGCGGCGGCAAACATGGTCAGCATGAAAACCCAACTGCCCACAGCCATGGTGGCACCACCGGTCAGCGCCTGGCCGCTGGTGCAGCCCAGGGCAAGCCGGGCGCCGAAGCCCATGATGGCACCGCCGGTGAGCGCCAAAACCAGCCGGCCTTTATCGGTGATGCGCGGTCCGTGCTCTACCTGCAGGCGCATGCGTTTGGCCAGCATGCCGGAGAGCAGACCACCGAAAAAGACGCCGATGACCTCGAAGACCAGCCAGTTGCTCAGCGGGTTCTTATCGCCGCCGGCGTATTTGCTGAAATAGGGGTTGCTGTCCACGTGCGCGGGGCTGACCGTATCCACGGCCCAGGTGACGCTGCGCATCATCGCGCCGGAAGCGCCGAGGCCTCTGCCCATGAGCACGAACGTCAGCAGCAGAATCAGGCCCAGGGCTACACCCGCGGCATAGGGCGACCAGTATTTTTGTGATTCACTTTCCATGGTTCACTCCAATCACTGTTTGTATCCGGAAAATCATGAGCTTTTCAGTTTGTACCTCCGGGTATCCAGTTAACTCAGCAAACCGGGTCCGGCTCAAATACCCGCATGTGTCATTCCGTCCGGCGCGCAGCGCAGTGCCGGGAGCTTCCCGGTATCCTCAAATTAAAACGTCCACTGGCTGAACTGCCCTGCTTCGAGCACGATGAAACGCAAGAGCAGGCCACCGGCGAGAACCAGGATGGCCGGTATCCGGGTCGGCAGGATTTTACCGCGTACCTCGAGCAGCTCCATCAGGCCGGGTAAAACAAGGCCCAGCCCGACGACAAATACCCAGAACTCCGTCGTGTAAGGTCCGCCGAGAAACAGTTTTGCTGCCTCGATATGGATTTGTGTCGAAGCGAGAAATCCCATAAACAAATGGATGATCAGAAACAGCTCCACCGCGATGGCAAAAATATCGATATGGGCGAGCAGGTGGCGCTCTGCCTCATCGCGTGACAGCAGCATGATCATGGCGACACCGGTTGACAGGCCGGAGACAAGAAAGAGCGGCCCGAGAATGGCCGTATTCCAGAACGGCCGTGCGTTGAATGCGCTCAGCAGAATACCGGTGTACATGCCCAGCAGCGAAGCATAGATGATCAGCAGCCAGGCGATGGCACGGCTGTATCCGGCAAAAAAGTCGATCAGCTTCTCGATGATCGGCCAGGGCCAGCGCCAGTTCGGGAAAACGTACTTCAGATGAATGAGTGCCCAGAGCGTGCTCAGGGGAAAGATGGCTGCCAGCGTCCATGAACCCCACGACATGGGGGATTCGAGTCGGATGGCGGTATAGAACCGGAAGACGTGCAGTTTATACTCGAGGTCCAGAAACAGGGCCAGCAGCCCCACGGCCAGCAGAACAGGCGCAAACAGCGGCCCGACGCGAACGATAGTGGGGTAGCGGTCTGCTCTGCCGCGCAGGTAGAAAACGGCGGAGATGAACAGAATGCCGGATACCAGCCCGCCGAGAAAAAGGTAAACCGGAATTTCCCAGCCCCAGATCGTCAGCCAGGGATCGATGTGCGGCAAATTGCGGCCGCTGGTTATGGTGATTTCATGCATCGCAGGACTCCGTTTGTGCTCACCCGGGGGCTTCACATGCGCACGTACGTCGCGCTGAAAACGCCGGGATATCTGAAGAGTTTTGTTTGAGAATTTGAATTTTCCTCTCGTCACACCGCTCCTGCGGTGTGACGCCCATGTGCCGCTCCTGCGGCCGGGCACAGGCGCTACGAGATACCGCCTGCCCCGAAACTTCGCATGATAGGCGCGCTGAAGCGCGCACTACGAACGGG
>DRLW01000518.1 GCA_011375275.1 Bacteroidota bacterium | reverse complement strand
TTGCTGAAATGAAAACCGGCGAAGGCAAGACTCTGGTGGCTGTATTCCCGCAGTATCTCAATGCCCTTGCCGGCAAAGGAGTGCATCTGATCACGGTCAACGATTATCTGGCCCGTCGTGACTGCGAGTGGATGGGGAAAGTGCTCGAGTTTCTCGGCGTCACCGCAGCATACATCACCAACGACATGTCGCCGGATCAGCGCCGCGTGGCCTATGGGGCGGATGTGACCTACGGAACAAACAACGAGTTTGGTTTTGATTATCTGCGCGATAACATGGCGCAGAGACTGGAAGATCAGGTGCAGCGCGGCCATCACTTTGCTATCATCGATGAAGTGGATTCCGTGCTGATCGACGAAGCGCGCACACCGCTGATTATTTCCGGGCCGGTCGAGGCCTCCAATGACCAGTACGTCGAGATGAAACCGCTGGTAGAGCGGCTGTTCCGTATGCAGACGACCCTGGTCAACAAACTGATCGCTGAGGCAGAGAAGCTGCTCGAGGAGGATAAAGATTATGAAGCCGGCATCCTGTTGCTGCGTGCCTCCCGGGGCGCACCGAAGAACAAGCGCCTGATGAAGCTGATGAACGAGACAGGGGTGAAAAAGCTCATCCGCAGCGTTGAAAATGACTATATCCGCGACAAGCGCATGCCGGAAATCGACGAAGAGCTGTATTTTGCCATCGATGAAAAAGCCCATACTATCGACCTGACCGATAAGGGCCGCGAGGCCATGTCGCCGAACGACCCGAATATGTTCGTTCTGCCCGATCTGAGCGAGAAAGTCGGCGAGCTGGAACAGGATGAAACGCTTTCGGATGAAGAAAAACTCAAGCGCCGTGAACAGTTGAATCTCGAGTACAGCAAAAAAGCCGAGCAGCTTCACGGCATCCAGCAGTTGCTGCGTGCCTATTCGCTTTTCGAACGCGATAAAGAGTATGTGGTGGCCGATGGCAAGGTCATGATCGTCGATGAGTTCACCGGCCGCCTGATGCCCGGGCGCCGGTACAGCGATGGTCTGCACCAGGCGCTGGAGGCGAAGGAAAACGTCAAAATCGAAAACGAAACCCAGACCCTTGCCACCATAACGATTCAAAATTATTTCCGCATGTACCAGAAGCTTGCCGGTATGACCGGTACAGCAGAGACGGAAGCCAACGAATTCTGGGAAATCTACAAGCTCGATGTCGTGGTTATCCCCACCAATGAGCCGGTGCGCAGGCAGGATTATGATGACCGCATTTATCGCACCAAGCGCGAAAAATACAACGCCACCATCGACGAAATTGTCGAAATGCACAAGCGCAAGCACCCGGTGCTGGTGGGGACGACCTCTGTCGAAGAGTCGGAAGTGCTCAGCCGCATGCTCAAGCGCCGGGGCGTTCCGCACGCGGTGCTGAATGCCAAGTACCACCAGAAAGAGGCCGAGATCGTTGCGCGTGCCGGGCAGCCCGGCGCAGTGACCATTGCGACGAATATGGCCGGGCGCGGTACGGATATCAAGCTGGGCAGCGGTGTTGTCCGGCATAACAATTGCGCTCTGGTGGAGCCGAACCCTGATGAGCCGGCGTGCCCGTATCTGGAAGAATATGGCTGTTATGAGCAGGTTCCCTGCGGGCTGCACATCATCGGAACCGGGCGGCACGAAGCCCGGCGGATCGACCTGCAGTTGCGTGGCCGCAGCGGTCGTCAGGGCGACCCGGGTTCGTCGCGGTTTTATCTCTCCCTGGAAGACGATCTGATGCGCCTGTTCATTTCAGACCGGGTTGCGGGCATCATGGACCGCCTCGGGCTGGAAGATGGTGAGGTTATCCAGCACAAGATGGTTTCGCGCAGCATCGAGCGTGCACAGAAGCGGGTAGAAGCACAGAACTTCGATATTCGCAAGCACCTGCTCGAGTATGATAACGTGATGAACCAGCAGCGCGAAGTGATCTATGACCGGCGCAACCACGCGCTGCGCGGTGAAAACCTGCGCGATGAAATCCTCGAGATGATCGACGAACAGGTGCAGGCCATGGTCGATGAGTTCATCCCGGAAGATGCGTATGCAGATGACTGGGATCTGACCGGGCTGCGCCTTGCGTTCCAGAAAATGTTCATCAGCGACTGGCCTTTTGCAAGCGAAGACGAGGCTGGGGACAGTCCGCGCGAAGAAATTCTGGAGAAGCTGCGCGCAGAGGCGCATGCCGCCTATGAGCGCAAGGAAAAGGCCTTCAAACCACAGATCATGCGCCAGGTCGAGCGTTTTGCCATGTTGCAGAAAATCGACGAAAAGTGGCGCGACCATCTGTATGAAATGGACCAGATCAAAGAAGGGATCGGGCTGCGGGCTTATGGCCAGAAGGACCCGCTGATCGAGTACAAGTCCGAAGGATACCGGGCTTTTGTGGAGATGATTTCCAGCCTGAACCGCGAGGTGGTCGAGCTGATTTTCCGCCTGCAACTCAATGTTGAGCCGCAGACGATGACGATGCGCCGCCAGCAGCGGCCGATGCGGGCGATCCACGAGAGCGCTGAAGGGCTTGCGATGCGGCATCAGCAGGCGCCGGGTGCACGGGGAGGTCAGGAGCAGGCTGGCAAACAGCAGCCGGTCACGGTTGATAAAAAAGTCGGCCGCAACGATCCCTGTCCGTGTGGATCGGGTAAAAAGTATAAAAAATGTCACGGGAAAAATGCCTGACCGGCCTTCCACGACGGAGAATGTGTGCCGAAAACAGTGTGTGAATTCTCGTCCCAAAGCCTGGCAGGGCCGCTCCATCAGAGGCGGTCTTATTGAAAAAAAACAAATATTTCATTTCACTAAAATTCCTGAAAAGGTCTTGACTTTCGAAGAGAATTTCTTAGATTGCGACCAATATCCGGAGCCTGTGATACAGTAGGAGCGTGGGAATGAACGAACGCGTAGTCGAGATAATCGTCTTTTTGATGGATCAGATTAAGGGGAACAAAAACAATAAGTTAGAAAAGCTTGAATCTCTGTCTCAGGATCTGTTGAGCCGTGGATATTCTCAGTCGGAAATCAGTTCGGCTTTCAGTTGGATCATCGACCGCATCAAGAATGATTTTGAAGAGCTTTACAAAAATACCGGTCCTGTTTCCAGCCAATCCTTTCGTGTTTTGCACGAGCTCGAGCAGATGATTATCGAACCAGAGGCTTATGGTTATCTTCTGCAACTGCGCGAGCTCAATATCATCGATGAGGTCGATCTCGAACACGTCATCGAACGCGCGATGATGTTGGGCACAGCACACATCGGCATCGATGAGATCAAAGCGATCACGACCTCGTTGCTGATTCAGAATTCCAATCCCTTTGGTGATACCTTTTACATCGACGACAAGCCGCCAACGATTCACTGACGCAATCCGGCACGCCGCCTCTGCCGGCGAGTATGCTTTTGACTTTTGACTGCATTCCGGGTGGTTTGCCAGCAAGCGGGAGCGTCTGTACGCGCTGGCGTGCGATGCGGCAGCATGAGGCTTCCCGGATTATCCTCGCACTAACCTGCAATTTGGCTGTACTGATCACTGTTTTCACATCCAAACTCTACTTCCATGAAACTGGCTGTACGGGGAACACGAGTCATTTCATGTCGTTTATCGATTGCTCTTGTCAGGAAAGGCCTGCAAGGGGACTGCTCAAATTTGAATGAACTGCACAGAAAGTGAAATAACTGCTCGCATATGGGAAAATCATTAGTCATTGTAGAATCCGAAGCCAAAACCAAGACGATCAGCAAATTTCTCGGCAAGAATTATACGGTTCGCTCTTCGGTTGGCCATGTCAAAGACCTGCCGAAGCAGCGTCTCGGAGTTGATGTCGAGAAAAATTTTGAACCAGAATATATCACCATCCGCGGCAAGGGCAAACTGCTCAACGAGCTGCGCAAAGCAGCAGTGACCTCGGAAAACGTCTATATCGCCACTGACCCGGACCGCGAGGGCGAGGCCATCGCTGCACATCTCGCCGAAGAAATCCGCGACAAGAATTCCAATATCAAGCGGGTAATGTTCAATGAAATCACCGAACGCGCGGTCAAAAATGCGCTGCAATCACCGACGGATATCAATCTTTCCAAGGTCGATGCTCAGAAAGCACGCCGCGTGGTGGACCGGCTTGTGGGGTACAAGGTCAGTCCGATTCTGTGGAAGACCATCTACAAAGGCCTGAGCGCCGGCCGGGTGCAGTCCGTAGCCCTGCGTCTGATCGTTGAGCGTGAGGCAGAGATCGACAGCTTTACCCCGGAAGAATATTGGAGTATTACAGCCAACCTCGAAGGTGAAAAGGGCGGTCGTTTTTCCGCCGGCTTGCTCAAGGTCGGCAAAAAGAAGGCGGAAATCCGCAATGAGGAAGCGGCCAAAGACCTCGTCAATCAGATCAGAGATCAGGAATTCCGCATCAAGGAAATCCGCAAAAAGCCGATCCGCCGCCAGCCGAGCCCGCCCTTCACCACCAGTACGATGCAGCAGGAAGCCGCCCGCCGTCTCGGTTATACGGCCAAGCGCATCATGCTGATCGCCCAGCAGTTGTATGAAGGCGTCGAGCTGGGCCCCGAAGGCAGCGTGGGCCTGATCACATACATGCGTACGGACTCGACCCGCATCGCGGGCGAGGCTCTGCAGGAAGTGCGCGAGATGATCATGCGCGACTATGGCAGCGAATACCTGCCGAAATCGCCGCGGCATTTTAAAGTCAAATCCTCAGCTCAGGATGCGCACGAAGCAATCCGCCCGACTTCGATGGCACGCCCTCCAAAGAAAATCCGCCGCTATCTCACCGATGAGCAGTTTAAACTCTATGAGCTGATCTGGAATCGTTTTGTAGCGTGTCAAATGGAAGCCGCACGCGTGGAGCAGACGACGATCGACATCACTGCGGGTAAGAATTTTCTCTTTCGCGCTACCGGTTCGGTCATCCAGTTTCGTGGTTTTCTGCAGGTTTACGAGGAATCGCGCGAAGAATCCGAAACCCGTGACGATGAACCAGATAATTCCCGGTTGCCGGACAACCTTTCGGAAAAAGAGCTGTTGAAATTGCTCGAGCTGTTGCCAAAACAGCACTTTACCAAGCCACCGGCACGGTTCACCGAGAGCTCGCTGGTCAAAGAGCTCGATGCCCTCGGCATCGGACGACCGAGCACGTACGCGACGATTATCTCCACGCTGCTCAATCGCAAATATGTGGAAAAACAAAAGCGACAACTGGCGCCAACAGAGCTGGGCAAGACGGTTTCCGGTATTCTGGTCAACAACTTCCCGGAGATTTTCAACGTCAAGTTCACCGCTTACATGGAGTCTGAGCTCGATAAGGTCGAAGCAGGGGAAAAGGACTTTTTTGATGTGGTGCAGGATTTTTATTCACCATTCAGTTCAGCCGTCAAATCCACCGAGGAGCGCAAAGCGGAAATAAAGGAAGATTTGCTCAAGGATACAGATGAAAAATGCCCTGAGTGCGGCAAACCGCTGATCATCCGCTGGGGGCGCAACGGGCAGTTCATCGCCTGCACCGGCTATCCCGAGTGTCGCTATACCCGCCCTCTGGAGGAAAAGGCGGAGGAGAGCACCGGCGAAAAGTGCGACAAGTGCGGCAAGGATATGGTCGTGAAGAACGGCCGTTTCGGCCGCTTTCTCGCCTGCAGCGGCTATCCGGACTGCAAGAACGTTCGCCCTTTTACGGTCGGCGTGAAGTGCCCGGAAGATGGCTGTGATGGTGATATCGTGGAAAGAAAATCGCGTCGCGGCAAAGTCTTTTACGGGTGCAGCAACTATCCGAAATGCAAATTCGCGACCTGGAACCGGCCGGTGGCACAGGAGTGCCCGGCGTGCGGAAACCCCTATCTTGAAGAGCGGTATTCAAAGGCGAAGGGAAACTATCTGGCTTGCCCGAAGTGTAAATATCAGGCAGAAGCCAAACCCGAAGATAAAGGTGCAAATGTCACTTCCAGTGCATGATTTACCCCTTGCAATTGATGATTTTATCGCGTACTGTACTACAGTGCGCAATCATTCTGAATTCACCAGGTCGGCCTATGAGGCTGACCTGAAGCAGTTTTATGACTTTCTCCAGGAACAGGAGGTCATAGGCGCTGTGACACGCATGCACATCCGTCGTTATCTCTCTCATCTCGCAGATCAGAACCTTGCAGCGTCAACACTGAACCGCAAGCTCTCCTCGCTTCGCGCTTTCTTCAAGTTTCAGCTTCTCGAAGGCCATATCACGGCCAACCCGACCGCCAACATTCCCTCGCGTAAACAACCGTCACGTCTTCCCGGCGTCCTCGACCGGGAGCAGCTATTGTCTGTTTTGCATTCTCTCCCGGAAAAGACCCCGGAAGAGCTTCGCGACAAAACTATCGTATCGCTTTTTTATGCAACCGGGATGCGCCTGCGCGAGCTGTGTGGTTTGCGTCTGGCAGATATCAATTTTTATCAGCGCCAGATCCGCGTGCAGGGCAAGCGCGGCAAAGTGCGCCTCGTTCCTGTCGGCCGCGAAATAGCCGAGCTGCTGCAGATGTGGCTCGACGCCAGAGGACAGATTGCGCAACAGGGTATCTGCGCCGAAGCACGGGGGACTGTTTTTATCACAGTGCGAGGCCGGGCGATGGGGCCTGCTGCTGTTTCCAGGGTCGTCAACCGGATCTTATCCCTGATAGCGGAGAAAGGCAAGACCAATCCGCATATTCTTCGCCATAGTTTTGCCACTCACCTCCTGGATGCCGGTGCGGATCTCGTTGCCGTCAAGGAGTTGCTGGGGCATAGCAGTTTAAATACGACTCAAATCTATACCCATATATCACCCGGACGGTTGCGTGCCGCTTATGAGCAGGCTCATCCGCGTGCCGGCAAAGGACGTGGGTGAGGCCGCAACAGCATGCGATCGGACACCTAACTTTTAGGAGGTTTGCTATGCGTATCACATTCACTGCGCGACACTACAAGGCCCCTGAAGATCTGAAGGCTTTTGCCATCGAAGAAGTTCAGCGGCTGACGAAGTACTACGACGGTATTCTGGAATGTGAAATTATTCTCGACTATGAAAAGCAGACCCAAATCGCGGAGATTATTCTTTCCGTGAATGGAAGCCGGCTGACTGCGCGGGAAAGAAGCGAGCAAATCCGCAAATCTATTCGTCTGGCCACGGATAAGATCGAACGCCAGTTGAAAAAATACAAAAAGAAGTTCAATAAAAAAGGAAATGACAAGCTGACTATTAAAGAACTCGCTGCTGCGGTTGAAGAGTAGCGGCGCATGGGCTCCCCGCCTCCCCCGGGCCATAGCGCACTTCACGCGCGGGAGGCGGGATGACCCGAAAGGCTGTTGTCATATTATTTGAGCTCAGGCAGACTGGTCGAAAAGGTGAGGTTAAACTACGAATTGTTGCAGAATTTATGAATTGTTCAGACTATGATCAGGCCTTCCCGTTTTCTGGAAGGCCTGATTGATTTTTACAACAGCCCCGGATTTCTGCATCAAGAAATACAGCAGGAAACTGTTGCCGGCGCATGGTGCGGCCGGGCACACACAGGGCCGGGCAACGCAAACAGCAGGTCTGATCTCCCGATCTGTTCACAAATGAGCACTGCGCGCAAGAAGAGCCGGAACACCTGAAAGGTTTTGTTCGCCGGGTGCCCGGATAAGTTGGCGCCTTGCGAAATGTGTGAATTTTTCAGGTGGTGGAATTTTTTTTATCAGGGAATTTGTTTGAGGAACTATCGTGCACAAACTGACGGTCAAAACTCTTTATGATGAAACCCATGAGACGTTGAAGCTGAGGCTGATCAACGGCGAGTACAGTTTCAACAAACCGATCAAGGAAGCTGATTTGCACCGGCCCGGGCTGGCGCTCGCCGGTTTCGTCAAAGTTTTTACGTTTCAGCGCGTCCAGGTATTCGGTAACACGGAGATGCGCTATTTGGACCACCTGCCTGCTGCTGAACGCAAGAAAGCCCTGAACACTGTGATGCAGTTCGACCTTCCCTGCATCATCGTAACCGAAGACAACGCCATACAGGATGACTTTCTGGAAGTCGCGCGCGAAAACAGAATCACAATTTTCAGTACGCCGCTGTCAACCATGCAGTTGATGCACCTGCTCAGCGATTATATGGATATCATTTTTGCGCCGGAAACCAGTGTGCACGGCAGTCTGGTCGATGTTTACGGTGTTGGTATTTTGTTTACCGGCCGTTCCGGAATCGGTAAGAGCGAGGTTGCCCTGGACCTGATCGAGCGTGGCCATCGTCTGGTTGCCGATGATGTTGTCAATATATTCCGCCAGGCGGGCAATGTGCTCATGGGGCACGGAACCGAGCTGCTGCAATATCATATGGAAATCCGCGGTCTGGGCATCATCGATGTCAAAAGTTTGTTCGGCATCAACTCCGTGCGCGCGCAGAAGCGCATCGAAGTCGAAGTGCATCTGACCGAGTGGGATGAGAAAGGCGACTACGAACGTCTCGGCCTTGTCGATGATAAAAAAGCCTATCTCGGCGTCGAGATTCCCTATCTGCAGCTACCGATCTTCCCGGGTAAAAATATCACCGTTATCGCTGAAGTTATCGCCATGAACCACATGCTCAAAGTGTATGGCTACAATGCGGCGCAGCAGTTCAGCGACCGTTTGCTGAGGAAAATTCAGACCCGGTCGGCGAGCGGGGGCGAGCAGAGCAGCGATCGTCCGGCAACCTTCGAAACACCGGATCGAAAAAAACTGCGCAACTATCTGCGCAAAGATTATGAATAGCGCTGCACAGAGGTTTCGAGACAGAACCTCCTGCTGTACGAATGAGAAACTCTGGTTATCCTCTTAACTCAGCTAAGCAGAACTGATGCAGTATCGGCATCTGTCATTCCGACCAGGCGCAGCGCCGTGCCGGAATCTCATCTTTTCGGGCACGTGCCAGAGTCCGGGGGATTCCGGTCTTCCCGTGCGGGGAAATCGGAATGACGGTTCTGGTGCGGGCACGTGCTGTGGTCGGGCGCTCTGGTTGAAAAGATGCAACCTGCCGAGGTAAGTGGAGACCCTGAATGAGAAACGGATAGCATGAAAAAAAATAACCTCGAACTCAAAGTCGGTGCTTTTTCACTTCTGGCGATCATCATCCTGACCCTCGGGTCGTTGTGGGGCCGGGATGTCCGCATCGGCGGCAGTTTTACGCGCCTTGATTTTCTTTTTCCCCAGAGCGGCGGCCTGATCGTGGGAGACCCCGTCACCATAAACGGCGTGAAAAAGGGGCGGGTGACCCGTGTGCAGCTTGAGGGCCGGTTTGTCAGGATTTCTGTGCAGATCGACTCTGATGTCGAGCTGTATTCGGACCTGGAAGCTCGCATCGAGATGCTCGATTTGATGGGGGGGAACAAGTTGGAAATCTTCCCCGGGCGCTCGGGAACTCCCATCGACCCGGAGCGATTGCGGCAGCCGTTTGCAGGCAAAACCGTTGCCGGCATGGGTACCATGCTCGCCGATGCGGTG
Organism: Bacteroidota bacterium; assembly: GCA_011375275.1. Classification (GTDB taxonomy): domain Bacteria; phylum Zhuqueibacterota; class Zhuqueibacteria; order Zhuqueibacterales; family Geothermadaptataceae; genus Geothermadaptatus. Next base: position 1,892 of record DRLW01000518.1, on the reverse strand, counting down.
ATGCTCAAGGACAAAGTCGATTCTCTTCTCTCCGGCCTGCAGGCGTCAGTGGATAAATTCGCCCTGCTTCTCGATGCAGACAGTGTGGTGAAGCCTCTGCACAGCAGTATCGCCAACCTGGAGTCTCTCACCGGGAGCCTGCGCGTACTGATCGGGGAAAATTCCGGCAATATCGATCAATCATTGCGGGATTTCGCCCATGTCAGCGGGTCTCTTCGGAGACTTGTGGACAGCAAAAAAGATACTCTGGATCAGGCGATGATGAAACTGCTGCAGGCGACCGCACGGCTGGACACGTTCTCTCTCGCCCTGCAGCAAATCGGCCAGCAGCTTGAAAAAAAGGAGGGGACAGTCGCACGGTTGATCTATTCGGATGATACCTATGAACGGCTGTTGATGACCATCGACACGGTCGATAGTCTGGCCAACGATATCCGTCGCAACCTGGGAAGATATCTACAGAATAACGATATCTCCCTGTTTAATTTTATCCGTTTTTAGCGATTTGTAAAAAATGGAAAAAGAGCTTGCAATTCAATACGTGTTGTTCTATATTCATCGCTGTTTGACATGAACCCCGTTGGGCAGGTAGCTCAGTCGGTAGAGCAATGGACTGAAAATCCATGTGTCGGCAGTTCGATTCTGCCCCTGCCCACTTTTCTGATCTCGCCATGCCGGAGCAGCATAACGACCGGCAGGAATGTGCAGCCACCTTAGCTCAGATGGCAGAGCGGCTCACTCGTAATGAGCAGGTCGTCGGTTCGATTCCGACAGGTGGCTCTTCCTTTTTCATTGACCTCAACCCGACGCCGCGCAGGAAAATCCCACATGAATTCAAAAATTCGATTCCTCTGTTTTGCGTCCTCTCTGCTTATTCTCTTGCCAGCAACTGTATTTTCACAGAGTAGTGGTTTCGCTTTTCTGCGTGGGCTGGTTGCTGTCGCCGGTGGCAGGACTGTTGCCATGGCCGGCGCGGGAACTGCGCTTCTCAACGATGCTTACGCCGTGACGACGAACCCGGCAACACTGGCCAAAACCAGCGAACGCAGCGGTGCATTTGAGTATGTCAATAATGTCCTCGATATACAGACCGGATTTGGTGCCTACCTGCATCCGATGGAGACAGGCAATATCGTGGTCGCGGTTTTTTATAAAAACTATGGCAGCATCACCCGCGCCGACGATGCCGGTAATGAACTCGGCAGCTTTTCACCGACCAGTGTGGTGCTCTCCGGAACCTATTCCAGACCCTGGACAGAAAAGATCTGGCTCGGTATTACCGGAAAAATGATCCGCCAGGCGATCGATACCTACTCTTCAGATGCCTATGCATTCGACTTTGGTGTATATTACGATTCTTCGTTGCTGGATAATTTGAAATTCGGTGTTGCGCTCTTCAACCTCGGTGCGGTACGCTCTCCGTTTGTTACCTCCAGAGAATCCCTGCCCTCGCGTGTGGATTTCGGCGTTTCCAAGATATTGGCGCACCTGCCGCTGCAGTGGTCGCTCTCTGTGCAGCAGTATTTTGATGGAGAGACAGTGCTGGCAGCAGGCGGGGAGTTTACCATCAGCGAAAATCTTTTTCTCCGCCTGGGATATAATTCCGTGGGAAGGGATCAGCAACTCGGCGAGACAACGGACAGGACAGCCGGCGTTTCCCTCGGCTTCGGCCTGAACTACAACCGCTATTCCTTTGATTACGCCCAAACCTTCACTGCAGCAGGAACCCCCGCCCGTTTTTCTTTTGCCCTGCGCTTCTGACCTGAAAACCCTGCTTATCCCTTAACTCAGTACAGTTGCACCGTATAAACCAGACGTACCTGAGTTCAGTACGTGCCCGAAGTCGACAATTTTACCTGACTACATAGCCCGCAAAGCAAAAATCCAAAACT
>DRLW01000517.1 GCA_011375275.1 Bacteroidota bacterium | reverse complement strand
TTTCCTTTCACCATCATATTATGGGGAGACATCACACGTCGCCACGTCGCGCGCCCCCGGCGTGTCATTCCGGCCGGAGCGAGACGGAGTGCCGGCATCCCTCAAACTCTGGCACCTGCCAAAAACGAGGAGATTCCGGTATCCCGCGCTGTCCCCCGCTCGCCATCCAGAAAAACGGCAAAAAAATGTGCCAGCGCCCGGCCTAATTCCTCCACAGCAAACCAGTGCAGCTTATTCAACCATGCCATAGCCAGCCGGAATGTTGCAATACGGCCAGACACGCATCGGAATAGCCAGCAGATCGAAATAGTTCTGCAGCCGCTTCAAATTCCCCGCATCGTGGACAGGCTTGGGGATATAACCGGCGATCCCGAGGCGGTAAACCTGCTGAATTCTGTCCTCAGACATCTCTGCCGTAAGCAGAAAAACCGGAGCAGAGAACTCCGGCATCGTAGAACGTATCTGCTGCAAAAAGTCCAGGCCATCCCCACCCGGCATATCCAAATCGAGCAGGATGAAGAGCGGTGTTATCGAGGACTCGCGCAGCCAGCGCAGGGCTTCTCTGCTGTTGCGAGCGCTGTGAATCGACACCGGTGTACCGCTGCGCAGCAGGGTCTGCTTGGCGAGAAAAGCATGATCGTCGTTATCTTCCACCAGCAAAACCACCGGTACGTGTTCGTGGACCTCAGACATCGCCCCTGACCATTTCTATGAAGTCCCGTGCTTCGTGATATTTTTCAGCAATGTCATCGAGAATACTTGGCATCGCTTCTTCGCTGATGTTGATCTGTACCCAGAGCATCCTGTCGATAACCGGGTTGCTGTTGTCGCCGGCATGGCCATACCCCTGCATGCGCACGATGATATCCGCGAGATGCACCAGGGCAGCCAGCTTCGGTGCAACCTGGCTCTGGGTCGGGTTATGATGATTCTCGATCACCGCGACCAGGCTGTCCGGTAAATTCCAGCGCCGCGCAAGCCAGCCACCGACTTCTGCATGGTCAGTGCCGAAGATGTGCTGTTCCGCCTCGCGAATGCGCATTTTCTCCTGTTCTGCGAGCTCCAGTGCCCGGCGGAAGTCCTCGTGCAGATACTCGTCGAGTACCACTTTCCCGAGGTCATGGATCAACCCGGAGATAAAAGCCTGTTCCGTATCCGCATAGGCAGCATATCCGGCCAGACAACGCGCCGCGATGGCGCAGGAGATGGAATGCTCCCAGAAACCAGCTCGGCTGTAGCCTCCGGGCATGGCCGCTGTACTGCCGCCGCCGAACTCATCGAATATCGCCGCTGTCAGAGCGATATTGCGGATCGTGGTAAACCCGAGGACCACTGTCGCCTGGGTTAACGTCGTGATCTGCCGCGACATGCCATAAAATGGCGAATTGACCAGCTTCAACACGCTTGTCGTCAGGGACTGGTCCCGGGATATGATTCTGCTGACTTCGCTGGCTGAGGTAGCCGGGTCATCCACAACCCGGATGAGGTGCATGACGACTTCCGGCAGCGTAGGCGGCTGCGAAATCCGGCTGATCGTATCCTGAATGCTTTTCCCGGGCATGTCCGTTTCCATGCTTTCGTGCTCATGATCCCTGCAGCCCGGCCGCAAACCGCGCCAGGGAATATTTTATGATTTTTATCGTTACTCTGTGTATATTCCGGGCTCCCGCCGCGGTTTGACTATGTTAAACCAATCGACAATACGGGACAAAATATCAACATCTGTTACAAATTTGCATCAAGCTGGACTGATCGTGCGCAGTACATTCCACAGCATCCCTCTCAATATCGTCCTTCTCTGCCTCGGCCTGCTCTGCTCTGCCGCCTTTTTTCTCATCAGCAGCACAGGTGATCTGCGGCCGCACATCGCTCTTTTCCTCAGCCTTTTCGGCCTCGCCTTTGCCTGCTACAGCCTGGCGATTTTCCGCATCTCTGGGAGTGCAGGCGAGAGTTCCGGCAAAAGCCCGCTGGCTCTCATCATCTTTTTTGCCCTTGCCATGCGTGTCATCATGCTCACCGGCGACTACCCCCAACTGACGGATGATATTTACCGATATGTCTGGGACGCCCGTGTCGCTGCAGCAGGCATCAACCCCTTTACGCATCCGCCGCAGGACGACGCCCTCGCTCCCCTGCGGGACGATGATCTGTTCCCCAAAATCAATCACCCGCACATCCCGACGATCTATCCCCCGCTTCTGCAGGCACTGTTCCGGCTCGCTGCTCTCTTCAGTGAACAGATCATCGCCATGCGTATCCTGTTTGTGCTGTTCGATTTGGCAACCCTGTTTCTGCTCATCCTGCTGCTGCGCACTCACGCACGGCCGCTTGAATACAGCCTGATCTACGCCTGGAACCCGCTGCTGATCATCGAAACCGCGGGCAGCGGCCATGTCGATAGCGCAGGCGTCTTTCTGCTCGTTCTCGCCTTTTTGCTCCTGCGCCACAGGCGTACCATGGCCGGCATTGCCGCCCTGGCCCTGGCCACACTGACCAAATTCGTCCCGGCTATCCTGCTGCCGTGGATGCTGAAAAATCGGCCGGCACGCACCCGCTATACCGGTATCGCCGTTTTTCTGCTGCTGATCATCCTCGCTTACTTGCCCTACCTGTCCGCGGGAGATCGTTTGTTCGCCGCTCTTGGTACCTATTCATCGAAATGGGAGT
>DRLW01000516.1 GCA_011375275.1 Bacteroidota bacterium | reverse complement strand
GTACCAGCCGTGGCTGTGCCATAAGGCGATGTGCCGGCCCTGCAGTCCGGCCTGCGCCTGCCAGGGGCGTGAGACATGCCGCAGCAGGGGAGGGCGGGTAGCCGTTTCAGCCTTCGCCAGCCGGGATGAATCGTGTTCTGCGGCTGCATCCCGGAACATATTCGGTATCAGCTCCTGGATCGGTTTTCCAAGGGCACGCATGGAAAGTGCATATCCACGGAATGAACGACCGAGTTTTTTCTGCAGAGCCCGGTAAAGGGCTGCGGTATTGTCCGGCCGGAAGGGAATATATGAAAAGGGTGCTGTAAAATCGACCCGCACGGTTCGCCTGTTCCGATCGACGAGAATGGTATCGATACGGCTGCCGGGATTGATGGCCACGGGTTTGCCGCTGGCGATAACTTCGCGCAGAAAGGCATCTGTGCGTTCATAGGCTTTGCGCGTTTGTTTATCGAGATGGTCTATGTGATAGGGCAGGGGAGGCTTTTTGATGAAAATTTTTGTACATCCGTTCAGGACGAGAAGTGAGAGCAGAATGATCGGGAGAAATGTGTACGGTTTTCGCAAGATGTGCTCCGGATTGACGGCTTTCTGACCTGAGAAAAGCATGGATTTTGCAAAAATGTCGGTTTAACGATCGTTTTAATAATACGCCCCTGTAAACCTGCAATCTATGTATCGTGTGCCCGGGTATCCAGTTAATTCAGCTAACGGGGCCAGGCCCGGATATCGACATCTGCCATTCCGGCCAGGCGAAGCGAAGCGCTGGAATCTCCCTGACTCAGGCACCTGCCCAAAAAGATGAGACTCATCTTTGAGATGAGTCTCATCTAAAAATGCGGGAGCGTGTGGGAATCGACAGATGTCGATATCTGGATCAGGCCCGGTTTGCTGAGTTAAGTGGATAGCCTGAGTGTTGTGATTCCCAAAGCTAACCGGGTCAAAAATCGCAAGTCGATAATGTAACAAAAAGCGGATGTGTTTGAAAGAGAAAAAAACAGTTTTCACAGGTATTGATAAGGGGCGAGGAAGCACAGCGGTTCGGCTGTCTTGCGTGCTGCTGCGATCAGCTTTTGTCTGTCGTGGCAGGAGAAAAATCGAGAACCTGCCGGACTGTTTGTAAAAGCAGGGTCGGAGAAAAGGGTTTTTGCAGAATGCTGCTGTCGGAAAGCAGGGCCGGGTCGAGGTTCTCATCCGTGTAGCCGGTCATGTACATGATTTTAACCTTTGAATTGACTCCCCGGGCCTTTTTTGCCAGGTCCAGCCCGCCCATGATCGGCATGACGATATCGGTCAGAATCAGATCAATCGCGCCTTTCCGGGTTTTCATGATTTCAAGGGCTTCCTGACCATTCTCGCAGATATACACTCTGTAGCCCTGCTGACGCAAAGCCGTTGCGATGAACTGCCGGACGGACTCCTCGTCCTCAGCGACCAGGATGGTTTCTGTCCCCATGCCAGGCAGCTCATCCCGGGCGTGCTGCACAGTCTGTGCAGTCTCATCATCCCGGGAAAGCGGAAGGAAGATTTTGAAAATCGTGCCTTTATCGACCTCGCTGACGACACGAAAGAATCCGTCATGCTGTTTGATGATGCCGAAACAGGTTGCCAGACCCAGGCCAGAGCCTTTCCCGGCCGGTTTGGTGGTATAAAAAGGCTCGAAGATGTGTTCGACGACATCATCCGGCATGCCGATGCCGGTGTCATGCACCTCGACGATGATATATTCACCCGGCTTGCCGCCAAATTTAATCATCGGATCGCGATCATAGAGGTAATGGTTGCGCGTGCGGATATAGAGTTTCCCGCCCGCAGGCATAGCATCACGAGCGTTGACGATGAGATTGACCATAACCTGCTCGAACTGGCCGGGGTCGATGAACACCGTGCCGCGGGCATGGGTTTCGATTGTCAGAATGATATTGTCGTGCAACAGGCGCTGCATCATCGACATCAGCGACGTGATGTTGTCATTGATATCGATGTGAGCCGGTTTGGTGATCTGCTTGCGGGCAAAGGTGAGCAGTTGCCGGGTCAGTTGTGATGCGCGCTCGGCGTTTTTTTGTATTTCCTGCAATTCGTTGTACACCGGCATGTCAGGTGTGATGCCCCCGGCACCGATCAAAGGCAAGCTCGCGTGCCCCATGATCGCCGTGAGAATATTGTTGAAATCATGGGCGATGCCGCCCGCCAGCAGGCCGATCGCTTCCATTTTTTGCGAATGGCGTAACTGGCGCTCCAGTTCGATTTCGTTGGTCTTGTCACGGTGCACGCTGACGAAATGGCTGATACAACCTGTCTGGTCGATAACCGGGGTGACCTGTACGCTGTCATAATAATCTTTACCATCTTTGCGACGGAGCAGTATGGTACCATGCCAGGCTTCACCTGTTGTGATCGCAGCCCACATGTCCTCAATTTCACGGTTGCTCTGATTCGGGCTGTACAGCATCTTGCATATTTCCCCTCTGATTTCATCCAGAGTAAAACCGCTCATCTGAGTGAAGGCAGGGTTGACATATTGAATGGTGCCATACGGGTCCGTTATGATGATGCCGTCGGCTGTTTTTTCCACAGCCGTGCTCAGCAAATCTTTCTGGCTCAAAATGGCGGCGCGCTCAATTGCAGCCTCTACCTGCATGATAATGGAACGGAGAAGTGTGATCTCATCCGTACTGAAGGTGCTGCGATAGGCGACCGTATAGAGGGAAATCGTTGCGATGAGCCGGTTCTGGACGATGATCGGCAGAAACAGCAGAGAAGTGATCTTTGCTTCTTCCAATTCATTTCTGATAAAATCAAGCCTGGAATCTTTGCGGATATCTTCGATATGGAGGTGTTTCCGTTCGCGCAGCATGGTGGCGAACAGCTCCTCACCGGTGATGTCTGTTGTGTGGCCGAGGGCAGGTTCGACATCGTTTTGACGCCACTCAGCAATGACCGTGGCGACTCGCATATCTTCATTGATTTCAGAAGCTAAGACATGGGGGAAATCAACCAGCTCGCCGATCAGCCGGCAGGTTGTCGAAAGGATTTTTTGGGTGCTCGCTTCGGTATTGGATTCGAGAATGATCTCATTGAGTACCTTGAGCTCCTTGTTGCGGGTACGCAGGGCCTCGGCATTTTCCTTCAATTGGGTGATATCAGTGCACAGGCCGAGAAATCCTCCCAGTTGACCGTCGAATTCATCGAGGGGAACAGCCTTGCCAAGAACCCACAGGTCTGAGCCATCGGCCCGGGTGACGCGAAACTCCTTATGCCACTGCGTGCCTGTGCGAAAAGCCCTGCGCCAGCTTTTCAGTACATCTTTACGGTCATCCTCGTGGATGATATCAGGTATTTCATCTTCCTGCAACTGCGACAGGTCGCGCCCGAGGGTTTTTTGCCAGTGTCTGTTCGTGTAAACAAAACGGCCGTTATCATCTGTCATGAAGATAAATGCCGGAGAGGCCTCAGCCAGGGTGTGAAAAATGGAGCGGCTTTTGTTGATTCTCTGCTCGTATTTCCGCCGCTCGATCTCTGCTGCAGCCCGTACTGAGAAAATTTTGAGCAGTGAAACGATGTTTTCGGTGTCTTCAATAACTCTCTGATTCATCGCCACGATCAGGCCGATCACATCGCCTGCGGCATTGCTCAGCGGGATGCCGATGTACGTCTCGATATTGTGTCGGGCGAAAAAACGATCATCCGGGTAGAGTTTTTGGATGCCGGTAGGGTAAACACAAGTGGTATTTGCAACCACCTGGCTGCAGGGTGTATTGCGGACATCGTAGGAAAAATTTTCCAGCAACTCGCCACGGTGGCAAAACGCCAGCGTCTGTATCTTCTCAAGCGGCTGTCGCACCACTTCTCCGATGAGGATATAATCCATTTCGAATACAGAAGACAGTTTCGAAACCAGAGCCTCAAAAAAATCTGTCCCGGTCAGGCCGGAGACGCATTCAGAAATCGTCGCAAGCCGTTTCCTCTCTTCCTGGACATAGGAGGCTTCCCAGAACAATGAAAGTACAGCGGGCTGCTGCTGATACCGGATGAGTATATCCAGGATCTCGACAGGAATTCGCCTGCCGTCTGCACGTTTGATCGTGCCCTGTATGACTGGTAAATGATTGCCGTTGTACAGGGCATCCAGCTGTTTTTTTACCTCATCATGTTTTTCCTCGGGTATGAATTCCATGATCGAATGACCGATGAAATCATTCAAGGAGCTGCCCCCGTGTACGAGAACTGCCTGCTCGTTGAGCGCGACGATGGTATCACCGACATGTATGGTGTACGGGATATTGCTGTTGCTGATGATGTCTTCGATCAGGGCGTGGGGCAGGGGGGGACTGCCGGGTGTGTGCGGAACCGGCGTGAGGCTGAGGAGAAAGCAGCGCCGGGGTTGGTCGATGATGGAGACGGAATGCAGGCATGTGATCCGCTGCCCGTTGGCATCCAGGCAGGTTAGCTCCTCGGGGGGAGCGTTTGAGCCGGGTGGTGACTCCGCGCTGGTACGGAAAAGACCGCGCAGCTTTTTTTTGCTGATCCCCTCATCAGGGTAAAATACCGTGATATTCTGTCCGATGATGTGTTCCGCACCGGTCTTGAAAAAATGCGCGGCCCGTATGTTACAATCGAGAATATCGAGCTGATCGTCGAGTAGTAGAGTAGCCGTGGGTGCGTGTTGGAAAAACGCAGTATTCGCAAAACCGTTGCTGGAAATGCGGTGTTTCTTTCCCTCGGCAGGCTGGCCGGTGATGGGCATATGCGGGGTACCAGATTTATGCAAGAAAATATAACAGAACGTTTCAGGTAACACGGAGATATCGTCAGGGTAACCGGTTCACTCAGCTAACCTGACCTGATCCAGATACCGGCATCCGTCATTTCGGCCAAAGCGAAACGCGTTGCCGGAATCTCCTCGGAATGACGGTTCTCTCTCTGATTTGGTGCTCTGATGGGTAAATCGATCGGGATATTTGAACATTCAGTATAAAAAAAACTGTAGCCGAACTGAAATGATTTTTTTGTAATTTTTGGGGTTATATTTTTTTGCCCTGCGAGCACCTGCATCTGCGGGGGACACGCTGTTTTTTCTCGAATGACAAAAAAGCCTTTTCTCCGACCTCACGTAGCGCATGATCCCGGAATCTCCCCGCGAGTCTGCAATAAATAGGCCCCCTCTATTCCGCTTGGCCGGAGCATGAACAAATCGGGTGAAAATAACGATATGTTAAAAAAACTTTGCATTTGATGCGGCGGGCTGTGTATTATATATTCCTGCCGGGGCTAACTTGGAGGGGAACCAAATCAACTCACCTCGCTTCTGCATTTTTACCCTTCGCTCAAACCAACCAGATAGCCTACAGAGTCGTCCATGGCAGACTTCTTCGGCAAATGAGTGCTTAACCAATACGCCGAGTGGCGGAAAGCGTCCGGTTTCCCCCTTATTGGCGGCGGTTATGCTTCACTGTTTTTCTGATGGTGACTTTTTGCAAGCAAAACCAAACTGCGAGGTATGTTATGCAGCTTTTTTCCCAATTCAGAAAAAGCCACGCCCCTGATGTTGATTTTCCGCTCCGGGACCGGGGCGACAAACGCAAGACCATTGGCTATCTCGTGATCCTGCCGGCTATTCTGACTACACTCACCTCGTCCATGCTTCTCGATTTTGTGCAGATTCATCCCTATTTTGGAACCTACCTGACTCTGTCTGATCATATTTTCAGTCGCCTGTCTCATCTTGCCACCTATCTCGCTATATTTTTCTTGCTGTGGGGGCCGCAAATTCTCGCTGTGACCAACTTCAGCGATAGATCCGAGATAGCTCTCGGTATTTTCCGTGACGTAGGCCTCACAGTGATCGTTATCTTCCATCTGCCGCATTTTCTCATTCTGCGCCTCATTGATTCCAACTGGAACAGCAGCTCTCCGTCGTTCTGGTACTGGCTTATTGTGGGGCTCATTGGCGCTCTGTTTGTGGCAGCGGGTTTCTACAATTCCCATCACGGTATTTCCGAGTTCCGGAAAGTGCGCGAAGGGAACAAACCGGATTTTTCTCATACTCCCATGTTGAGCAAGGTTACGACGATTGCAGGTACGATAATTTTCTTGGGCCTGTTTTTTATCATCGAGCTCTACTACGTAGCAAAACATCACGTACCCAACTCTGAAGAGATGTGGCGGGATTTTTTTATTCTGGGAACGAAAAGTCCTGAATGGCAATATTTCTGGATCAGCTTTTTTCTGGCTTTGTTTCCCGCGACTGTCGCATTCCTGACAGCAGTGGTTCCGAACCGCTTGATGTATGCGGTGTTGATGAGCGCGACATTCAAGCAGCGCGATGTGCGCGGTTTGCTCGGGAAATCGTATCGCTATTTCAGCCATTTTTTCCGTTCGCTGATCTTGAAGACGCCCATGATGCCCTATCTTTTTCTGCTGAGCATGGTGTATTTTTTACTGATTTTCTTTTTCGCGTTCTCCGGCCGGCCAAACGAGCTGGCCTATGTGCTGCAGCCGGACTTTTTCGTGCTTTTTCTGGCCATCTCCTCGGTCTGGTTTGTACCGATGATCTTTGCCCTCGTCCATCCGGATGAGACGTTCGGCACGTATTTTTTTCTCGTACTCGAGCAGCACCTGATCCGCATTCAGAAGCACAAAATTTATATGGGCTATGGTGATCTCGGCCAGCGGGCGGTCAACCGTGAGCTCGCTGAAGAGGTTCGAAAAGATGCGCAGAAAAAGAAGGCCCGCAAGTTATTCCGCAGAAAATCGCAGCGGTTGTTTTTTCAGGATATCGTAACTCCCGATGTGCAGCTCGAAAAGATGGCCCTGCGCATTCTCATCGTGGAAAAAGACCGCAGCAAAATTGCTTTCTCGAGTACCAGCCAGCTTCAGGGGGAATATGGCGTTGTCGAAGCACTGCAGAAGCAGATAATTACCAGGGATGCCAAAGGAAATAAAATAAAGGCATTTACCCGTGTTCTG
>DRLW01000515.1 GCA_011375275.1 Bacteroidota bacterium | reverse complement strand
TGCGTGCTGCGCGAAGCAGAACTCGGCAGACGACCGCAACTGTGCAGGAGCAGGAAAATGCCTGTTATGATCAGGGAGTTATACAAAGTCCGTTTCATTATAACGCCTTGTTTCCATGATGGTTATCGTTTGTTCTCTCCGGGTATCCAGTTAACTCAGCAAACCGGGCTCGGCTCAGATACCGGCATCTGTCATTCCGGCCAAGCGAAGCGCAGTGCCGGAATCTCATCTTTTCGCCCACGTGCCTGAACCCGGGAGATTCCGGTCTTCCCCTGCGGGGAAACCGGAATGACAGTTCGGGGGTAGGCACGTGCTGTTGTCACACGGTCTGGCTGAAAAAATGCAACCGTGCTGAGTTAAGTGGATAACCTGTTTTGTTCTCTTTTTCGGTTTCTGGTATTTATTCCGCTATCCCTGCGTGATGTGATGAATCGCGCATGCATCGGGATACTTCTCCCGGGTTTATCTGTCGGGCAGAGAAATGGTGATGGTCACCGCGGTTTTGGCTGGTTCATCTTCCGTGGCTCCCAACACGAGGAAAGCCCCGGCTCCGGCCCCAAGCGCCATGGCACCCCAAAAGATCGGTGAGCTGAGAAACGAACCGCCGGACTTTTCGGCAGCATTCGCGTTACTGCGCTGGCGCGATGCCCCGTTTGCTGACGTTCTGTTTTGCGTCTGCGGAACACTTTTGCCAAACAGGCGCGCTTCGATGGAAGCGGCCAGTCTGTCCATGAGTTCAAAGATTTCCGCTCCGCTGCGCCCGCGTACCCCTGCTGCCTTCAACACCCGGCTGGTGCGCACATCGATCAGGCGGGCGTTGATCTGAATGCGCCCTTCGATCTGTAGAAAACTGCCGACCAGGATCGCCGTTGCCCCGACTGCACGGCCGACTTCCACAGCCGTACGCGCATCAACGATGCCGGACATGCTCAGTTGCAGCTCTGAAAGGGCATTCTGCAATTGGGTGCGTTCGACGATTTCGATGCGTTCATTTCTGGCAAGATTGGTGATCAGTGCTTCCGGGATGGCTTGTTCGAAGTTGTCGAGCTGAGGGTTGCCGCTGTTGTTCTTGAAGTCAACCACGGCGATAACGATGCGCCTCCCCTGTTGCGTCACAGCCAGTACTGCCGGCATAACACTGAAATAGCCCATGCCGAAAACCAGCAGCCCCACGACGAATTTCTTCATTAGTTACTCTCCCTAGTAAATCGATCCACCCGGCCGGAGTGGACGGTCGGTGTACGTTTTATCTTGTGCGCAGGAATCTCTTTTGAATACGTTCACTGCACGAACCACATTTTTAAACAACAGCAGGTCTATTCAGTAATCTCATCTTTTTCTCTCGTCCCACCACTCCAGCGGAGTCACGCCCTGTTTTCGCTCCCGCCGCGGTACACAAGCGAAGCGGGATACCGCCTGCCCCGAAAGCCTGTTATCCTTGTGCAGCGCTGAGCCGGGAATCGATCGGCATGGGCGTCAGGCTATTTCAAAATGAAGCTGATCGAGCGGGATTTATACATATCTGAATTTTCAGGCTGTCTTGTCTTCAGTACTATAGCGTTTTTGCCCTGGAATGCGGAAGAAGCAGGTCTGTTTTTTTTGTTGAAATTAGAAAAAAGTGTAACATTTTTCTGGCGTTGGGGTTGTGCGGCAGGCGTTTTCACAAGCCGGGTGTGTGGAGTGGGCGGGGATGAATTTTTCGTCTCCTGCGTTTTTCGGCACCATGTTGAAGTTTCCAGCTCGCGGGAGGCGCCGGCTGAATGCCTATTCTTGACTTTTGCCGGCAAATTTCATACATTCAGCGCAATTTTATAACTCTTTATAAATAAAGATGTTGGGTTTTATTTTTCCATCTGTGTGTGAATCCTGCTGACAGGCTGGTAGGCTTCGGGTGATTTCGGAAGAGAGCCACATTCAGCCCGATTCATTCACAAATGGTGTTCTTCAGGCTGTAACCCAAAAGGTAGATTATGACCTCAGATATGCTGGCCCTCGGACCGATCTGGTACGTCTGTTTCCTGTTTGCGCTCACCTGCCACGAAGCCGCTCATGCCCTTGCTGCGAAAATCGGCGGCGATGATACCGCTGCCATGGCCGGACAAGTCAGCCTGAACCCTTTGCCGCACATGCAACGCGAGCCAGTCGGCACGGTTGTCGTGCCGTTTCTCTCTTTTATCCTCAGCGGCTGGATGCTCGGCTGGGCCAGTGCCCCTTATGATCCTGTGTGGGCAGATCGTTATCCGAAGCGGGCGGCATGGATGGCTTTGGCCGGCCCGGTCGCGAATTTCGTGCTCGTGCTCATTGCCGCGGCTCTGATTCATGCAGGCATCGCAGCGGGTTATTTTTATAATCCGGACAATGTCAACTATACGACCGTGGTCGCAGCCCATCAGGCGGGTTTCTGGGGGGCGATGGCGAGCTTTCTGAGCATTACTTTTGCGCTCAATCTGTTGCTGGGTTTCTTCAATTTATTACCCGTTCCTCCCCTGGATGGCAATGCGGTTGTCGGGTTGTTTCTCAGCGAGAATGCAGCGCGCAAGTTTGCGGAGTTTTCGCACAATCCCATGTTCTCATTGCTCGGTATCTTGCTCGCCTGGCAGGTGTTCGGTACAGTGTTCAGCCCGATTTTTACCATGGCCCTCAACCTGCTCTATCCCTGGACACAGTATCAGTGAAACACCCGGCATCGGTGCGGGAAAGTGGGCATTTTATTCGGCCATGCGCATTTTTACGCGCGCGAAGCGGGTGATTTCAACCGGCAGACGCTGGAAAAATTCAATCCCCATCGTCGGTTCTGTGTTCCGGTTTTCCTGGTCCTCATGATAATTTTTCTGCCATACCACCGTCCCCTCCACGATGATATTCCACAGGTGCTCGATGTTTTCGAACAGGATTGCCGTTTTCTCGCCGGGAGACAGCGGCGTGCTGCAGATGATCTGCACGCCCGTTTCGCTGATGTCCTTGACATAGCCGATGTGCCAACTGTCATCTTTCAAAAAGGACAGGATACGCCAGGTCTGAATTCGTGTGGCCGACCGGCGGTTGGCCGGAAGCCGGTTGCTGCTGAGCTGAAGATGTGACATTGCGGTACTCTCCGGAGGTTGGAATGACGGTTGTTACTGATTGCGCATGCACCCTGCCTTCAGAAGAAGCACATGCGCAGAGAAAGCGCGATATCTGAAAAGCCCTCGTTACACCGCAGGAGCGGTGTAACGTCCGCTCCCGCGGTGTGACGCCCCAGTTGCCCCGCAGGAGCGGGGCAGTCCACAAGCGAAACGAAATACCGCTCCCCAAAAGCCTGCACCCACGCCGGGGATCTGCCGGCACACCGCACTCGCTTCGTCCGGGTCTGTTTTACTGATCGTGACTGATCCGATGGGGCTGAAGGTTTGTTGATGTTTCCTCTCGTCACACCGCTCCCGCGGTGTGACGCCCTCTTGCCGCTCCTGCGGCAGGTCACCAGCGCAAGGAAATACCACCTACCCCCAAAAGCCGCATCCATGCCGAGGAGATTCAGACACTTCGCTTCGCTTCAGTTGTGTGACGCTGTGGGCGAGTGTGCTTCTGCGAACCCGACTCGCTTCGTCCGGGTCTGTTTTACTGATCGTGACTGATCTGATGGGGCTGAAGGTTTGTTGATGTTTTGTCACGTTTTTCTTCCCCGATTCCTCTCGTCACACCGCTCCTGCGGTGTGACGCCCCTGTGCCGCTCCTGCGGCAGCCCATCAGCGAAATGCGATACCGCTACCCTGAAAGCCTGCATCTTGCCG
>DRLW01000514.1 GCA_011375275.1 Bacteroidota bacterium | reverse complement strand
GACCCGCTTTGTAGGGGCGACCGGCGGGTCGCCCCTACGGTCACCATCAACCATATTGACGTTGCCAAACGGTGTAAATATCTATGTTTTGACGAAACCATTCGGGAACGCCGATTTTAAATCCACGTGTAATGGCACCAATGGATTTTGGGATAATTTTTTTAATATTCGTTTTGTCGTCGTCGGTAGGGGTTCAAAATTTTGAACCCCTACAATTTTGCCCCCAACGACAATGTTGATAACCCCATAACCCGCTTGGTGATCGCTGATTAAAATCCGGGCATGATGGAACCGATGGATTGGGGTTCTGGCCTGGATTTATTATAGAGATCCGCCGGGCGCCTCCGGAATTATATCGTTAACAATCCCAAAAATTGGCCGGAGACAACTATCATTTTTTAAAGCCCTCAACACCGACTGGATTTGCAAAATGATACTTTCCCAATCCATACAATCAGATGAAGAGCCATTTTTCTTCGCGTACTTCGAGCGCTTGCTGGTTCATAAAATTGTACAGATGATATTCAAACCCAGCAGGCATTGAGTTTTTATCGTTTTCTCCTCTCACGCAACGCCGGGACGGCGCGACGTCTTCTAAAATTGATCCGCCGCGTCGCTGTGCCGTTGCGTGTGTCTTTTTGGGACCAGGCCTGAGTGATTTATTATTGGAACAAAACGACGGCACCAAAAGCTGTCTGGTTTGATTGATCTATTCAATCCAGCCATTTTATGCTCATCTGTTCCGACTTTTCTTCCCGAAACGCTCAACGTGGATAAATCGGGTCTGATGAATGACAGGCATCAGTCTCAGTAAAAAAACGTTTGTAATTCACTTCTCTACCCTTAACTTCTATGCGCTTTATTCTGGTTACCGCTTAACTCAGCACGGTTGCATTTTTTCAACCAGACCGGGTGACAACAGCACGTGCCTGCCCCAGAACGGTCATTCCGGTTTCCCCGCAGGGGAAGACCGGAATCTCCCAGACTCAGGCACGTGCCCGAAAAGATCAGGTTCCGGCACTGCGCTTCGCCTGGCCGGAATGACTGATGCCGGTATCTGAACCGTCCCCGGATTGCTGAGTGAACTGGATACCCGGACTGGTTATTCGATTAACTCAGCACGACTGTACTTTTTCAACCAGATTACAAACACAGGTCAGGATTTACACGATGAAAAAAACAATGATAAAAATAGTTCCGCTGCTGTTGGTCTTGCTGGGCAGTGCCCTCGCTGCAGGAGAAAAACAGCAGAAGAATATCTGCTACAAGCCGGGAGAAACCATCGCGGCTGATGTCAGTGTTGTTGATGCTGGTGGTGGGGAACTGCGCCTGCTCGATCTGGTGGAGCCGGATACGAAGCTGATCTATCTGCTGATTTTCGGCGGGCCGGGCTTGAGTGGCAATCCGGGTGATGGGCCGTTCTGGTGTGAGGACTCATTCAACGGCATGCCGTTGTCCACGTACATGTATTTGAAGTATCGCGAAAAAGGTGTGCGCTTTGTGCCTGTGGTCACTCCGCCGGTTTATCACGAGCAATATTATGGCATCGATGAAGGTACTTTTCTGCGGCAGCCGGATTCATCACAGGTTTATCAGGATTATTTTTTCCGTTTCGTCGATAAGAGCGAGGAACTGAAGGCCGGCAAGATCATCCCGTTTCCGGAGCTGTATTTTGACCCGCGCTTCAAGCTGCTGTTCAATTTCAAAAAGATGTCAGACCTGACCGCCTATGCCGGTGGCAATGAGACGTGGCTGGGCAGGTTCAAACCCTGTGGCGATGATCAGAGTTACTCCACCCCGGTGATTTGGCTGCTGTCTCCGCAGGGGAAGGTGCTGAGCGAGCCGTTTTTCGGCAACCGCTATTCCGACAGCAAACAGATCATCCGGTTCACGGTACGCGATGTTGAACAGGCGGTGCGTACGATTCTGGAAAACGACGAAAATAAGGCAGAACGATGAAGAAATCTCCGGTTCTGAAAATGATCGCAGTCGCCCTGTTACCGCTCTTGCTGATGCAGGCCGGATGTGCCGCCCTGCGCGATCTGAGCACTGTGAGCAAGCCTGAGCTCAGTGTCGAAGAGGTGCGTTTGACCGGCCTCAGCTTCGAAGCCCTTTCCCTGGCCATCGACGTCGGTATCGCCAATCCCAATCCGATTGCCGTGCCTCTTGCCGGTTTTGATTATGATTTCCAGATCGCCGGTGAATCCTTTCTCACGGGAGAAGATAGCCGGCAGCAGAGCATCGCAGCAAAGGGACGCAGCACGGTACAGATCCCACTGAAAATTCCGTTCAAAAAACTGTATGCCGCATTTCAGAAACTGGCTGGTGCAGATAGTGTTGATTATCAGCTCGCCGCCGGTCTGCGCTTCGACCTGCCGCTCGTGGGTGCCACGCGTATTCCGGTCAAGACCAGCGGCCGGTTGCCTTTGCTGAAAATACCGAAAGTGCGCGTCGGTAAGCTGAAGGTGAAAAAACTGTCCTTCACCCGTGCGGACCTCGCCCTGCAGGTCGTTATCGATAATGCCAACCCATTTGCTTTTGTCATCGAAAAGATGCGCTACGATCTCGAAGTCAACGGTGCACCATGGGCACGGGGACTCACCACAGAAACTCAGACCGTGAATGAAAAAGGCACCACCACTCTGGCCATTCCCGTCTCTCTCGATCTGGCCCGTACCGGAAGAGAGGTGTACTCCCTGCTGCGCGGTAACCGCGAGCTGAAGTATCGCCTGAACGGCGCGCTGGATATAAAGAGCAGTCTCGATCTGCTCGGCCGTGTTTCCCTGCCGGTCGATCGCAGCGGCACGATCACCTTGTCCCGCTGAAGGTTTGATACGATGGACCTGTACACATCTCTGCGCCCTTTGCTTTTCCGGCTGGATGCGGAAACAGCACACCATCTCGGCCTGAGCGGGCTGGCGCTGGCACACAAACTCGGACTTTCGCGCCTGCTGGCACCGCCTGCAGTCCACAAGCCGGTGCAACACATGGGCTTGTGTTTTGACAATCCCCTCGGGCTTGCAGCCGGGCTGGATAAAAACGGCGATTATATCGACGCTCTTGCTGCGCTCGGTTTTGGTTTTATCGAACTCGGCACTGTGACGCCGCGGCCGCAGCCGGGCAACCCGAAGCCACGCCTGTTCCGTCTGCCGGAAGCTGGTGCGTTGATCAATCGTATGGGGTTCAACAACAAGGGGGTCGAGCATCTGGTCGCGCGTGTTCGCCGTGCCCGTTACCGGGGTGTGCTGGGCGTGAATATCGGCAAGAATTTCGACACCCCGAATGACCGCGCTATCGATGACTACCTTTTTTGTCTGCGCAAAACTTTCTCCCTTGCCTCGTACATCGTCGTGAATATTTCCTCGCCAAACACCAAAGGTCTGCGTGACCTCCAGCATGATCAGGAACTGGAGAAGCTGGTGCGTGCGCTTGTGCAGGCCCGGCAGGATGAGGCTGAAAAACTCGGTCGCTCCGTCCCCCTGCTGGTGAAAATAGCCCCGGACCTCGACGCCGGAGCCCTGTATAGTATGGTAGATATTTTTCTCCGCCACGGCATCGATGGCGTCATAGCGACCAACACGACCCTTGCACGCGATGGTGTTGCACACCTGCCCGCCGGTGGTGAGCAGGGTGGGCTGAGCGGAGAGCCGTTGCGTGAACGTGCGGTTTCGGTGCTGCGCCTGTTGCGCGAGCGTGCCGGCTCTGAGCTGACGATCATCGCAGCCGGCGGCATTTCCTCTGCTGCCGATGCCAGCGAACGCCTCGCAGCCGGGGCTGACCTGCTGCAAATCTATACCGGACTGATCTACAAGGGGCCACACCTGATCGCTGACATACTCTCCGAACTTTCATCCTGACCTGCAAGACTCGTCTCTCCTGCTGTTTTTCACCCCAGCCCTTTTGCGTTTCATCACGTGTTCACTATCCTGCCGAATGCTGTCCTGACTTTCCATCCTCTGCGTGCATGATGTATCGATAAGACAGTTATGTCATATTTAAATTGAATTCCAAATAATAGCTCTGAAGAGCCGATAAAGAAAAAAGTATAGCCGGGCAAGGCCGTGCTGTACTGTTTCTGTCCTGATGGATCACAGACAAAGTCATCATGTGCAGAGAGCAGACTGCAGGTGCGAGTGGGATACGTCCGGGCAAAAATCGATATGGGGAAAGACAGAATTGGGAGACGCTATGCGGCATGCGAAAAAAACATTCTATCTGTTGATACTGGTTTCATGGCTTGCGGGAACCGGTTGCTCCAGGCAGGATATCGTAGAGTTTGGGCATGGAGACCTGGCGCAGCTTAAAAAAAGCACGCTCAGGCTCAATTCTGATCTGGTGCAGATGCGGAGTTTTGTCGAAGTGCTGGCAGGGTACACCGAAGAACTGTACCGTGCCGGCGGCCGTGTCACGGCTGATTTTAATCCCAAAGATTATAAGCTTTTTCAAGAAAAACTTTACTACAAATCTCGGGATGACGGCGGTGCTGTGTACGTGGCCACCCATTTTAGCAGAGATCCGCGCGTTGCAAAAGCCCGGGCACGCCTCACCCCCTTTTTTACAATGCTGATGAAACCGCTCGTTGATGGTTCACCTGCCGTTGCCCAGGCGTATTTCAACAGTGCGGATAATTGTTCCTATGTCTATCCATATTTTGACATCCTTCAGGTTATTCCACCTGAAATGGATGTGAGGACATTCAATTTTTATTTTCTGGCTGATGAAAAGCACAACCCCTCGCG
>DRLW01000513.1 GCA_011375275.1 Bacteroidota bacterium | reverse complement strand
CGATATCTTGCTGAATATTTTATCGTTTGGGAGCGAATCGTTTAGATCAGGTTTCTGTGATCAGGTGTAAGAGGGGAGAAGAGACAGAGCGGCGTGGCACCTGGGACGAGACGGGCATCGTGCGCCACCGGATGGGGGCGAACAAAAAAAGGGCAGGAAGACCTGCCCTTTTTACATTCAATTTACGCTTACGGCTTACAGGTTGAACTGCAGACGGGCGTAGTAGAAACCACCGTTCATGCCAAACTGCGTGACACGGCGGCTGTACGGGAAACGGCCGTTGCTGTAGTTCGATGCTTTCTGGTGCTTGTCCGGGAAGGTGTTGAAGATGTTGGTGCCACCAATGGACAGACGGACGTAATCGGTGATGTCATAGCCGAAATCCAGATCGAAGATCGTTTTCGGGCTGAAGACTTCATCGTTTGCCGGATTGGTCGGGCGGTACTCAACCTGACCGTAGTAGGTTGCACGTATGTTGAGGGACATTCTGTCCTGTGCATAGCGGACGCCAACGGATGCCTTCTGGCGCGGCAGAGCGGTTTCCAGGCGGTTGCGCTCTTCGCGGTTGAAGATGGTGTTACGGACAGCATTCAGGTCCCCATTGGCAAAACGCAGAGCGACGCCTTCGGGGATGTTGGTGGTGTCAACCGTGGTTTTGGTCAGGGTTGCGGAACCGGTGAGGGTCAGCGTACCATTGCCCAGAGGTTTTGCATAAGAGGCGACGACTTCGGCGCCGAGGGTTTTGGTGTCAACAGCATTGCTGAAGAACTGTGCCTGGCCGACGCCCTGGCTCTTGAAGGGCTCGAGAATCTGCTTGACGATCGGATCGCTATCCGAAAAACGGCTGGTGAGTACGATCCGGTCAGCGATATCGATCCGGTAGAAATCAGCGGTGATGGCGAGGCCATCCATCGGCTTCATGGTGAAACCAGCGCTGTAGTTGATCGAGGTTTCTTCCTTCAGGTCCGGAATACCAAAAGCCTTTGTAACCGAACTCTTGTTGTTGGCCGTGAGAACACGCTTGGGAGTCAGCACGTTGTTCTCATCGAGAACGAACTGGATACTGACGTTGTTGAACCAGACCTGATGCAGAGATGGAGCGCGGAAGCCCGTGCTCACAGCACCACGGAGTGCAAAGCCATCGGTCACTTCAAAGCGGGAAGCGATTTTACCGATGAGCGTGCTGCCGAAGTCACTGTAGTTTTCGTAACGGGCACCGAGGTCAACCATCAACTGGTCGTTAACCTGGGTTTCCAGACCGGCATAGGCACTGATACTGTTGCGATAGCGGTTGACTTCGTTGTCAGGCTGGAAACCAGCGAACACCTGTGAGCCGGGAGCTTTCGGAGCACCGGTCGAAGTGGTGTCGAAATCGATACCAGGACGATCGCCACCATTACCGAGCTGCCAGCTTGCTTCCTCACCAGCGATGATCTGATAGTTTTCAACGCGGAATTCACCACCCATGGCAAAGGTGACGGATTTGAACGCGTTGGTACGCAGGAGACGGACCAGATCGAGGTTACCCGTGGTCTGGTTGAAGACCAGGCGACCGGCGTCAAACGTGGTCGGGCTCGATGGACCCATGGAAGCGTTGTTGGTGTTTTCGATGTTGAACTGGAATGAGTTGCCGCCGGTGGTGATGCTCAGATCGACATCCCAGCCGTTGTGCGTGCCGCGCAGACCGGCAGTCATAGCGCGATCGCCGATAGCAGTGTGGATTTCAGGCAAAAAGCCGAAGGGATAGATTTCCGGAACCACGCGGGCTTCGGAGTTCGGCAGACGATAAAAACCCGTTGCCGCGCCGCGGCGATAGGAGAAGCCGCCGAAGGTATAAAATTCGTCGGTATCAGACAGTGGAACGACTGAGTTGAAGAACAGAGCGCCGACCGTTGCATAGCCCTGGCCGGTTTTCATGGAAAAGTCACGGCGGGTCTTGCCGATGCGACGCAGCTCAGCGTCGGTAGCCTCTTTGCCCGAGATGCCGGGGAAGATATCACCCTGCCACTCGTCGGAGCGGTCGGTACGGCCACGATCGAAAAATTCACCGGTGACATTGAAAAAGCCGCTTTCACCGATTTTGAAGCCATAGTTGATGTCAGCCTTAACCTGCTCGCCGTCACCTGAGGCGGTCTGGCCGGTCATGGCGTTGACTTCGACATAGTCTGTTTGCTCTTTCAGCACGATGTTGATCACACCGGCGATGGCGTCGGAGCCGTACTGAGCAGCGGCACCGTCGCGCAGAACTTCGATGCGCTCGATAGCGGAAGTCGGGATAGCGTTCAGGTCAACACCGACAGTACCACGACCGAACGTTCCGTTGACGTGAACCAGGGCGCTGGAGTGACGGCGCTTTCCATTGATGAGAACCAGAACCTGATCCGGGCCCAGGCCACGCAAACTTGCCGGGTTGATATGGTCGGTTCCGTCGGCAATCGTCTGGTGCGATGCGTTGAACGAAGGCGCAACAGTAGCCAGCATCTGGTTGGTTTCCGTGTGGCCGGACTCGCGCACTTCGGTCGAAGAAATGACATCGACAGGTACAGGGGTCTCGATTGCGGTACGTGCCTGGCGGGAACCCACGACCACCAGCTCGTCACCGAAAGCAAGGGCGCTCTCTTCCAGCTCAAAATTGACCTCGACTGTCGTCCCTGCGGTCACTGTAATTTCTTTTTCATCAGACTTATAGCCGATGAACGATGCGCGCAGGGTGTACACACCCGGAGCCAGGGTGAATTTAAACTCGCCGTCGAGGTTGGTGCTGGCACCGCGCAGCGTACCTTTGACAGATACACTCGCGCTCGGCAGCGCTTCACCTGTTCCTGCGACTGTTACTTTACCACTCACCGTGCCTTTGTCTTGCGCAGAAAGCGGCATGGCCAGTAACAGCGACACCAGTACGAGCAGACCGGTGCGAATCATGTTTTGGGTTTTACTGGTAGGCATTCTTTCTCCTCCATAACGTTTAACCAGTACGCGGGTGTGGGTGCTGTGCTCAAAAAATGTTTTCCCTCCACATTCGCAATTTTGCGAAATAAGAAATAAAATTAAGCAGGATTCCCACACCGATAATTGTGGCGCGAAAAATAAATTGATCTCTCATTAAATCAAAGAAAAAAAAGACGAAATGGTAATATGGTTTCTTGTATGGTGGCGTTTCACCTGCCATATTACCGGAGCAGCACAGGTCTCTTCTTTTTTGTGACCTCTGCAATTGTAGAATAATCATTATGTTAACTGCCCTGGTTCCCGAGTATTCAGTTACTCAGCAAACCGGGTCTGACATGTGTATTCTCGTCACACCGCTCCTGCGGTGTGACGTACCTCACGACGCTCCCGCGTCACTGCACCCAACCCGGTCGGCCGCATTATCTGCACAAAATAAAATGTTCTGCCCCCGGCAGGCTCAGGAGAGCCAGTTGACTCAGCAAACCGGGCCTGGTCCAGACTCCGGCATGTGTCTTTCCGGGCAGGTGCGGCGTAGTAGCCGGCATCTCATCTTTTCAGGCACGTGCCAGAGGCCGGGAGATTCCCTGCCCCTGTGGGGAAACTGGAATGACAGTCCTGGCGTGGGTGCTGGCTTTCTGGGTGGGATGTCCCTCTTTCCGCTTGTGTACTGCCGCAGG
>DRLW01000512.1 GCA_011375275.1 Bacteroidota bacterium | reverse complement strand
GACGGCACCCTGGTGCCCGCCGGATTCCAGCTCGCCACCGTTTCGGACAACCGCTCGGTGCTGCTCGATCTGCACCTGCCCAACTCCGACATGTCGCGCATCCGTACGGGCCAGCGCGTCACGGTAAGCACGTATGCCATCGAAGAGAAAACCTTTGCCGGCGAGGTCGTGGCGATCGATCCATCCATCAATCCGCAGACGCGCACGTTCACGACTCAGATTCGCATCGCCAACCCGGAGGGCCTGCTGCGTTCCGGCATGTTCGTGAAAGCGGAAATCATCATCGAGCAGCGCGACGAAACCGTGGTCATTCCGCGCACGGCGGTGCAGATGCGCAACGGCCGGCCGGTGGCATTCGTGGTGCTCGGCGCCAGCGCCGAATTGCGTGAGGTGGAAACCGGCCTGGAAACCCGCGATCAGATCGAAATCCTCAGCGGTCTGGAAGCAGGCGAAAATCTGGTCGTCAAAGGGCATGAAACCCTGCGCGACAAATCGCGCGTACGGGTGACACAGCAGCAGCGGGGATTTTGAGCATGAACCTGCCGCGTTTTTCCGTGCGCTATCCGGTCACCGTGACCATGATCATGCTCGGCATCGGGCTGTTGGGGATCATCTCCCTGAGCCGGCTGGGCACTGATCTGCTGCCCTCGATCTACAACCCGCGCATCGTGGTCGAGCTGCGCTCCGGCGACCGCTCGCCGCGGGATATGGAGCAGCGCTTCGGCCGTAAACTCGAAGGCGAGCTCGGTACGGTCAGCCGCGTCATCGATGTGCAGACCCTGTGCAGCCCGGGTCGCGTTATGCTGACCGTGACCTTCACCTGGGGCACGAACATGGATTTTGCCCTGCTCGATGTGCAGAAAAAAGTTGCTGCTTACGAGGCCGACCCCGAAGTCGATCAGCTCACCATCGCCCGCTACGATCCGCAGGAAGAGCCGATCATGGTTTACGCCATGCTCAGCAGCGGCGAGCATGATCTCGATGCGCTGCGGCGGATGGCCGACAACCTCGTCAAACGCAATCTCGAACGCCTCGACGGCGTGGCGCGGGTGCAGCTCGTCGGCGGGTTGAAGAAAGAGGTGCGCATTCAGCCGGATGCCTATCTGCTCGAAGCCTATGGTCTGAAAACCGCAGACCTGATCACCGCGGTCAGGCAGGCGAACATCAACACCTCGGGCGGCAAACTGGTTCAGGATAAAACATCTTATCTCATCAAAGGCATCGGAGAGTACGCCTCGCTGGATGACATCCGCGCCACCGTGATCGGGCAGCGCAGCACAGCAGACAGCACCCGCGGGAACGCAGGCAAGCGCGACAGCCGGAGCGAACGCGTGCCCATTTTCCTCGCCGACGTCGCTGAGGTGGCCATGGTTCCTGCCGGGCGCAGTTCGCTGGTGCGCTACAACGGCAAAGAGGGCGTCGGTCTGTATATTTACAAGGAATCGCACGACAACACGGTGCGCGTTTCCCGCGAGGTCGAGGGCGTGATGGCGAAGATGCAACAGGAGCTGCCGGGCGTCTCTTTTGTGCTGATCAACAGCCATGCGACCTTCATCGACACGGCCATCGGTGAGGTGCGCAGCACAGCGCTCATCGGTGCTCTGCTGGCCATGCTGGTGCTGTATGCCTTTCTGCGCCATGCCGGCGTCACGCTGATCGCCAGCCTGGCCATCCCGATCTCCATTCTGGCGACCTTCACACTGATGTATTTCCAGAAACTCACCCTGAACATCATGACCCTCGGCGGGCTGGCCCTGGGCGCGGGCATGCTGGTGGATAACGCCATCGTAGTCATCGAAAACATCTTCCGCCGCCGTTCCCTCGGCGAGGATGCCGATACCGCCGCGGCCAACGGCACCACCGAAGTCGCCACAGCGCTGGTCGCCTCCACCCTGACGACAGTAGTTGTTTTTCTGCCCGTGGTCTATGTCCAGGGTGTGGCTGCCGAGCTGTTCCGCGAGCAGGCGCTGGTGGTGGCGTGGTCGCTGCTCTCCTCCCTGCTGGTGGCTTTTCTGCTCATCCCCACCCTGGCGGCGCGGCTGTTCAAACACAGCCCGCAACAGCGTTTCAGCGCCATGCGCCTGCGGCTGCCGTTTTATGAAAAAATGCTGGCTCTGGCCATGCAGAATAAAGGCGCAACCGTGGCCATCGCTGTGGTGATGCTCGCTTCTGCCGCGCTGCTGCTGCCGCGCATCGGCACCGAGTTCGTACCGCGCAGCAGCCAGAACCAGCTCATTCTCGACATCGAGCTGCCGCCCGGCAGCCCGCTGGAGAAGACCAGCGCCGTGGCTGAAGGCGCGGCGCTGCGGCTGCGCGCTCTACTCGGCGACGCGGTGCAGGGCATCCTGACCACCATCAATGCCGGTGCGGCGCAGAACCTGCTCTCCGGCCGCGATACGGGCGGTGAAAATCGTGCCTCGCTGATTCTGCTGTTCGGCGAGAGCCGGAACAGCTCGCCGGAGCTGGCGCTGGAGCGCCTGCAGCAAAATTTCTCCCTGCCCGGCGCCAGCCACCGCTTTCGCATCCGCGAGACCAGCCTGCAGCAGACGATCGGCACAGGCGGCGCACCGGTGGCTGTCGAAATTCGCGGCGAGGACCTGCACCATCTGCGACGCCTGAGCGACAGCATCGCCGGCATGCTCGCCGACTCGCCGCTGCTGACCAGCATCGAGACCAGTTTTCACAGCAGCAGGCCGGAGATCACCCTGCGCATCGACCGGCTGCTCAGCTCCAGTCTCGGGCTGGACATACGCCAGGTGAGCGAAATCGTGCGCAACCGCCTGGCAGGCGAGGTCATTTCGACCTATTACGGCGGGGG
>DRLW01000511.1 GCA_011375275.1 Bacteroidota bacterium | reverse complement strand
TTGCTGCGCAAACAGGCCTGTACCAATTCCAGTTACAGCATCGAGGCTGTTGATGATGAGGAAGCCTACGATCAACGCAACCACGATCGAGCTCACGGCTGCGCTGAGAAAAATCCATGTGTGTGCCAGCCTACTTTGCAACGCCAACATAACCGGAAGCTTCCACGATGTTCTGTCCCTGCTCGCTGAGGATAAAATCGATAAACGCTTTGACCTCTCCCTCTGGCTCGCCGTTGGTGATGAGCAGCAGGCTGCGTGTGATCGGGTGCCTGCCCGAGGCGATATTGGCCAAAACAGGCTCGATGCGCTCGCCCTGCGGTGTGATAATCGCCAACCCTTTGACATCGGCATTGAGCCAGGCATGCGACAGCATGCCGACGGCTGCGTCGCTCTGCGCAATGGCAGTCTGTTCTTCGTTATTGGAACCGAGCACGAGATCCGCGCCCGGCGCTTCAGCTTCGCGATCACCCAATACGGCCTGCATGAAGACGTGGCGCGTGCCACGGGCTGCCTCTTTATCGACGACCAGGATGTCGCGATCCGGGCCGCCGACCTCTTTCCAGTTAGTGATGGTGCCGGAGTAAATCGCACCGAGCTGGGAAAGACTGAGTCCGGTCACGCCGGCGTCATAGATTTCCGAGGAGACGACGGGGATGACTGCATCGTGGCCGATCACCCACTCGGTAAAAACAACGCCGGGGAATTTCCCGCGTTCGTGCGCGGTGATGTCACGCGAGGCCATGGCGATGTCAATTTTGCCTTCGCCGAGCTGGTTGATACCCACTCCGGAGCCACCGGCATTGACGACAACCGATGTTCCGGTTGCGTTTTTAAACTGCTCGGCAGCGCGCGAAACAACGGGCAAAACAGTTGTCGATCCGGCTACCTGAACCTGTTCCGGTCTTGTGCACGAAAAAAGAAAAATGCTGAGGGAGGATAAAAAAAGGAGGTTCATCGTTCGTTTCATGATAACCTTGTTGATTATCCGGCAGAATGGTCGTTATCAGGGCTGATTGAGCATGTAAATCTGATACAGGCCATCGAGGGTCAGGCGTGCTTCGACGCTTTCGACCGAGGGCAGTTCCGGCAACAGCACAGAAGCCAGCCCACCTGTGGCGATGACCCGGGTTTTGTCGGAGA
Source organism: Bacteroidota bacterium (assembly GCA_011375275.1). Lineage (GTDB taxonomy): Bacteria > Zhuqueibacterota > Zhuqueibacteria > Zhuqueibacterales > Geothermadaptataceae > Geothermadaptatus. The sequence continues at coordinate 1,610 of DRLW01000511.1, read as the reverse complement.
GCTCTTTTTTTACCCGCCGGATCAGGCCTTCGACCATCTCCGCGCCGCCATACATCAGCCCGGCCTGCATGCTCATTTCTGTGTTAGTACCGACCAGCGAAGGGGGGAACCTGAGATCCACCTCGGGCAGTTTTGCGGCAAAACGGTGCAGGCTGCTGACCGCACTCTCAAGCCCCGGCGCAATGATACCGCCGAGATATTCCGCTTTATCGGAGATGATATCAAACGTCGTCGCAGTGCCGAAATCGACGATCACCAGCGGGCCGCCATATTTGTTGAAGCCAGCGACAGCGTTACAGATTCTATCCGCGCCGACCGCACTCGGATTCTCGTAGCAAATCGTGATACCCAGCTCGATTTCGCTGGTCACCTCGACGAGATGCACCGGCAGCCGGCTCTCGACCAGCCTGCGGACAAGCGTGGTATCAGAAGGCACGACAGAACCCAGAGCAATACCGGTTATGGCGCGGGCGTCGATCTGGGCGCCTTCACACAGCGTGCGGATGAAAATCCAGAATTCGTCCTCAGTACGGGCAATTTTACTGCTCAGACGCCAGTGCTCTTTGAGCCGGCCTTCTTCGTACAGACCCAGGGTAATATGGGTATTACCGACATCGATCACAAGAATCATGTTTACCTCTGTTGAAAGGTTGCCTCCCCGCAGGAAACCACGGCCGGCTCTCCATGTTCCTGTTCGATGATAATCTCACCCAACACGGAGACCTGGCGAAAAATTCCCGAGATGCGCCGGTTTCCTGCGCTGATCTCCACTCTTTTTCCAAAATCCGGACAGAATTCACGCCAGCGCTGCAGGTGCAGCTCCTGCTCGCCGGCGAGCACAGGCTCAAGGCGGTCGCTGATGGCGCGCAATAACGCCAGCAGCAGGGCGGTTCGGTCGGTTTCTCCACCCAGAACTTCGCGCAGAGAAACCGCAGATGCACGCAACTCTTCCGGGAACTCGTCCGCAGATTGGTTGACGTTGATGCCTATGCCGGCAACGATCATTTCCAGCGCGTCTCCGGCTGTCGCTGACTCACACAGGATGCCGCTGAGCTTGCGGTTCTGAAACAGCACATCGTTCGGCCATTTTACGGCAAAAGCATGGCCATACAGTTCGCGCAACGTGACGACCAGTACTTCGCTCAGTACCATCGGCAGCAGACCCCATGCGTTCTCGTGTCGCTGTGGTCGCAGCAGCAACGAGAACCACAACCCTTTGCCGGCCGGGGAGTGCCATGTTCTGCCCAGCCGCCCACGCCCGCCGGTCTGCTGATCGGCGAGCACCAGGGTACCGCCCGGCGCGCCGTGTTTTGCCAGCCGCCGTGCCGTTTCGTTGGTCGAAGCAACGCTCTGGTAGATGTGCGTCGCGCTGATCAGCGGAATGCGCTTCAGATTTTCGTGTAAAAAATCAACATCAAACTGTTGCATGATCGCGGTTGTTTTGCTGTGAAAGGTTAGCGTGCACCTTCCCGGCCGGGCAGACCGGCTACAGGAAGTGCGTTCAGGAAAAAAAGATGAGCACACCGAGTGCGACGGTTGCGCTGATCCAGAACAACACCCGATTGACGATATGTGAGCGTGCTCTGATGTAGTTCAGGTAAAACGATATA
>DRLW01000510.1 GCA_011375275.1 Bacteroidota bacterium | reverse complement strand
GCAGCAGGTAGGCGCCGCGCAGCAAAGCGACGTTGATGAACTCGATGCGGATGCCGATGTCGCGCGACAAAACGCCGGCAAAGTGGCGCAAAAATTCCAGAACCGGCGGCACAGCCACGGTGAGGACGAAATAGGCGATGAGCAGCCAGATCACGCCGAAATCTTTGAGCTTCCCTTTGAAGCTGGGTGGTATTTCGCGAACGCAAAAGATGCGGTTCAGGGCAGTGCGCATGACCGTAAGCCAGCCGCTGGCCGCGATAAACAGGCCGGCCAGGCCGATTCCGCCGATCACGGTTTTGTGGGCGATAAAGTTTTCCACCCGCGCGCTGATCAGCTCTTTGACAAACCGGGCACTTTCAGGGTTGGGGATGGTCGCATCGATCCAGAAATAGAGCTGGTGCTCCACGGTTGTGGATTGCAAGATGACGCCGACAACGGCAAAGATGACCAGCACGAAGGGGATCAGGCACATCAGCAGAGAGAAGGCCATCGCGCTGGCGAGCAGAAAAGGCTGTTCCCTTTTCGCCATGTGCGCGAGACCGGGCACATAATAGCGAGAAATCTGGCGGATAGCCCTGCGAATGGTTTGCTGCACAGTTTCTCCTGCTGGACTGCTCCTCTGCGGGCGCAGCGTTTTCCGGTGTTCCCCACCGGCGTTTATCGCCGTCTGCGCCTGCGCTCTGGTTTGCGTGCGGCACTGCTGTGGATATCACAGTACTGCGATGGGGCGAGGTCTATCTGAAAGACCTCTTCATAAATTTGCGGGCATTCTGTATTGGCCAGTTTTTTCGAGTCCCGGCAGATTTCCACGCGCACGACATCCTCGGGCATGACGAAATCCTCAACCGGCAGATTGAGAGAATCGTGTGCTGATTTCATGAACGGCGCCCACACCGGCAGGGCTACGGAGCTGCCGGTTTCGCCCTCGCCGAACGTTTGTGCCGGATTGTCGAAGCCAAACCACACGCCTGTCGCCATCTGCGGCGTAAAACCGACAAACCATGCATCGGTGTACTCGTTGGTCGTGCCGGTCTTGCCGGCGGCAGGGCGATAAAATTTGTACATCCAGCGGGCGCGTGCGCCGGTGGAACCTGCGCCGCCATCGAGCACGGAGCGCAGCAGGTCGGTCATGATATACGCCGTGGATTTGCGCAGCACTTCACGGCCGTGGGGGATGTTCTCCTCCAGCACATTGCCGTACTGATCCTCAACCCGGATGATCGCCATCGGGTCCATGAGTACCCCCTGGTTGGCAAATGCGCCGTAAGCAGAGGTGATTTCCATGGGGATGACCGAGCCGGAGCCGAGAGCGATAGCGTCAACCGCAGGAATGTCGGTACTGATGCCCAGCCGGTGGGCATAATCGACGACAACCGAAGGTTTGGTGACTTCCTGGATCAGGCGTACGGAGATCAGGTTCAGACTGCGGCGCAGCCCGTCGCGGATGGTGGTCAGGCCGCCCATGGTTTCGCCGTAGTTGTGCGGGCTCCAGCGTTTGCCGTCTTCGAGAAAAACTACGACCGGCTGGTTGAGCAGCTCCAGGGTGGGGGAGTAGCCGTTATCGATCACGGCGGTGTAGAGAAAAGGCTTGAAAGCTGAGCCGGGCTGGCGTTTGGCCTGTGTGGCACGGTTGTATTTGTACTCGGTGAAATCCCGGCCGCCGACCATGGCCAGGATGTAGCCGGTCTTGGGGTCGATAGAGACCAGAGCCGCCTGCACCGGTATGAGCTTGGTGAGCAGCGAATCGACCAGAGCTGTATCGCGGGCAACATCTTCGAGGCTCATCTCCAGCTTATCGAGCAGCGGCTGTTTGATGACTTTTTCCAGCTCTTTGAGGTCTTTCTGCAGCCTGCGGTTCGTACGCTTCTGCATGACGGCGATTTGCTTCTTGATATATTTATCAGCAAAATACTGAGCGCGTGTGTCCAGGGTGGTGTAGATTTTCAGGCCGGATTTGTACAGATCAGCGCCGTACTTTCGTGTGAGGTCCTGACGGATATATTCGATGAAATATGGGGCAAAACCGGTGCGTCGCTGCGGTTTTTCTTTGAGAACGCCCAGCGGGCTGTCCTTGGCTGCGAGATATTGTTCTTTCGTGATGTATCCGGTTTGGTACATACTCAGGAGAACGATGTTGCGACGCTTTTTGGCCCGCTCCCGGCTCACATACGGGCTGAGCGCTGCCGGCCTCTGCAGCAGGCCCGCGAGCATGGCGCATTCCTGCAGGTTGAGTTCCGCCGGTGTTTTGTCAAAGTAAAATTTTGCCGCCGAGTGCACGCCATACGTGCCGTGGCCGTAATTCATGTAGTTGAGATAGATATCGAGAATTTCCCGTTTGGTGTAGGTGCGCTCGATTTCCACGGCAGTGATCTGTTCGCGCAGTTTTCGGGTCAGAGTCTGTTCCAGACTCTGGTTCATATAGAGCTGGCGGGCAAGCTGCTGGGTCAGGGTGCTGGCTCCCTGGCGGATATCCAGGGCCATGACGTTCACCAGCAGGGCTTTGACATTGCGGATGGGATCGAGTCCCCAGTGCTTGAAAAAACGTCGGTCCTCAACAGCGACGACAGCCTTCCACATATAAGGGGACATCTCTTCGATGGGCACATACGTACGCCGCTGGGTGAAAAAGAACTCCTTGATCAGCTCGCCGTCGAGGGAATAGACTTTGGACGCCAGGCTGGGCCGGTTGTCCTCGAGGGTGGTCAAAGAGGGCAGGCCTGTGCGCAGATAGAGAATCCCTGCCACAGTCCCGGCGATGAATACGATAGCGACGATGATGGCGATAATGATATTTTTATTCATTGTCATAACCTG
>DRLW01000509.1 GCA_011375275.1 Bacteroidota bacterium | reverse complement strand
CAAAAAGCTCATCCACCACGGTGCCGATGTTTGGAATCATTTCCGGTACAGGGCAGTTATTGCGCAGCAGCCGGATGAAAAACGGGCGCAGGCGGCCGATGCTGTCGAGGGTTGCCGGTATGATCATGCTGTACCAGCCGCGCCGTGCCTCGATGATTTTTGCGGCCTGCTCCGGTCTGCGCGGCTCTTCCAGGATGGCAAGCATAACCTGGATGTCGATGGCATCGGCATCGTTGTCGAGAAAATAGTCAAAACCGGCATCGATCAGGCTGATCAGCACATTGTCCGGGATCGCGTTGCTGCACACACAGATGTTCGTATCAGGGAACTGGTGGCGGATGGCCATCAGCGCCGGCAGCCCCCGGCCTTCTGAATCTATTTCACAGATGAGAAGCCGGAGGGGTGCGCCTGCAGGCAGCCGCAGGGCGTCCTCTTCTGTCGTTCCCCTGAAAAAATCGATTCCCTGTTCGTGCAGGGAAGTCAGCAAAGTCGCTTCCAGCCGCACGTCTTGTACGCTCAGGCAGGTGTCCTGTGTTTTAGTCTGCATCATGGAATAAGCTCAAAATTGCGATGTCGTCAGCGGAGTGCTGATAGTTCCCTGTCTCCAGAACAGCCTGGTAGAGGTGCTCCGGAGAAAATCCCCCGCCGCTTTGTCTTGTTAGTTGTTCGATAATCGTCAGCAGGATGTTTTCCTCATCGCTGACGCTGTAGAGATAATCCGGCAGGCCATCGGAAAAGATGATGAGACCACATCCCGGCTTGAGCTCGTAGCTGCCGACAACAGGCTCTATATTCTCTTCGATGCCGACGATGCCATAGGTCAGGTCCCTGTCCAGCTCCGAAGCCGTGCCCTGTTCGACGATGACAGGGCTGGGATGCCCGGCGAGAACGAACTTTATCGTGGCTGTTGAGCTGTCCAGTATGCCGAGAAAAAGGGTGATGTACATCTCCTCGGGAGAATGTTCGTACAGATAGCTGTTGAGCTGCTTGAGAAAATCGCCGGGGTCGGTATCGTGTTTTAATCGCGAGCGGATCCAGGCGTGGATCATACCGGTCATGAAAGCAGAGCCAACACCGTGGCCGGAGACGTCGGCCAGCAGAAATCCGAATTTGTTCTCGCCGAGGTCGATGATGTCGAGAATATCACCGCCGACCATGTCCGAAGGCTCCATGAGAAAATTGAGCTGGAACCCCGGTATGGCTGGAATGTTTTCCGGCAACAGGTGGCGCTGGACATTCCGGGCCGTGGTGATCTCCTCATCGGTGACTGCTTGCTGCTCCTGTAGCTGTGCCAGCAGAACAGCGAGCTCCTCATTCTGCGCTTTGATGGCGTCCTGCATGCTTTTCATCTTGACGGCAGCGCCGATTCGCAACACCAGCTCTTCGGCGCTCACGGGCTTGTTGAGATACTCGTTGCAGCCGGCGCTCAGTCCTTTGATGCGTGACTGCTGGTCTTCGATTGCCGTGGTGATGATGAAAAAAATATCACGTGTTGCTTCATTCTCACGGATTTTTTTGCAGAATTCGAATCCGTCCATGCGCGGCATCATCACATCACTGATGATCACGGTCGGTTGGTGAACCATCGCCATCTCAAGGCCTTGTACGCCGTTTTCCGCTTCGAGAACCTCAAACCCCTGTTCGAGCAAACGGTCTGTGATCACCATTCTGATCAGCCTGGAATCATCGACGACCAGAACGCGGTTATTTGAAGGGGTAGTCATATTTTTTGAAATCTCAGTTCGTTTTTTCTAAAATGCAAAAACATGATGAGAAGCATTACAGCCGATTCGTTACGGTTTTTTGTAGCATAAAAATCCATCGATATTGTCGAGCTCAAACGCAGCAGTGATGTGTCCGATCGACTCGGATTCACCCAGAAACAGGTAGCCGCCCGGCACCAGGGCGTCGTAGATTCCCCCGACGACCTTTTTTTGTGCAGGTGCGCTGAAGTAAGGCAGAACACCACGGCAGAAGACGAAATCGAACAGCCGTTGTTCTCGCAGCGCAAAACGATCGACAAGATTGAGCTGCTTGAATGTCACCATTTTGCGGATCTGTTCCGCTATCTGCCAGCCGCCGTCTGTTTCCGTGAAGTATTTCTCCCGATAACCCTCGGGCAGCTTGCTCAGGGAGTGCTCGCTGTACACGCCGGTTTCGGCTCTCTGCAAAGCGCTGCGGTCGATATCAGTCGCAACGATCGTCACCTGCCAGGTATCGATGTCTTCGATCGACTCCCGCAAGAGCATTGCCAGGGTGTATGGCTCTTCACCGCCTGCGCAGGCAGCATCCCAGATGCGCAATTTTTTTTCATCGAGCTCCCGCCGGGGTGTGATGATGGCAGGCAGGACCAGTTCAGCGAAACCGCGCAACTGGGCCCTGTTTTTGAAAAAATAATTTTCTGCAGAGAGCAGCCCTTCGACAAAGCAGAACACTTCTGTCTTGTTCGCGCTCAGATAAAGCAGGTGATAGTATTCTTCGAAGCTACGAATTCCGAGCCTGGCCATACGTTCGGCAACACGGGTGGCCAGCTTTTCGTCCCACTCGCCGGAGAGTAACAGTCCGGCCGTTTGGTGCAACAAATCTTTGAGTTGATCGAGTTCGGTTTTTTGCAGGGGTAAATTCACCGTGACAGTCATCTGCGTTCTCTTTATTCATGCTCGAGGCGTTTCATGGCGAGCTGGTAAAAATGCCGTGCTTCATCTGCGAGTTCTTCGGGAGCGATGTTATGCAGTGCCGTGCGTGCCGCTTCTCCACCGATACGGAAAATGGCATCGACGACATTGCATTGCAGCCATTCACCACCTTGCAGGGTATCCAGAAGAGGAGTGATCGTCGCCGGATTTGCGATGTTCCCGAGGGCTTCCGCAGCGGCGCTGGCGACATTGGGATTCGGGTCACGCAGACAGGTGAGAATCGGATCGAGATTGTCGATGGCGTGGTCCCGTCCGATCTTGCCGAGAATATCGACGGCAAACTTGCGGATATCTGCCGATGGCGAGCTGCAGAGCTGCAGGAGATCGTCGAGGCAGTCGCGCCCGGTCTGCACGAGTATTTCCATGGCAAGATTGCGCAGAGCCGTGTGTTCGGAATAGAGCAGGGGGATGACAGCCTTGCCTGTCTCTGCGCCGCCAATAGCGATCAACGCATCTGCCGCCGCCTCCCTGACACTGACTTCCGGGTCGCTCAGGCAGGAGAGTAAATGAGGAATAGCCCGGGGATCGCCGGCATCTCCGAGGTCTTCAGCAGCGTACCGTCGCCGGGTGGCATCGCTGTTTTTCAGTTCATCAAACATGCTTTCAAGGCTCATGACGACACCTCTGCTCCTTCTCTGAGAAGGATTTTCTTGGCCATTTCAACGTCGATATAGAGGTGGATACTCTTGCTTAAACCGGTTATTTTTATTGCCTTTTCGATATGAGGAAAGGCGCCGGCGATTGCAACAGTGCCTTGTACTGTTTGCAGTTTTTTGGCAAGAACGACCAGATTGCCATAGACAATACTCGGGCATTGCCGGACCTTGGAAAAATCCAGAATAATATGCCTGGCACCGTTGGCGACCTCTTCCTTGCACAAATCGCGCAACTTGTTGATGACGATACGTTTGCCGGTACTGATTTCCGGACTCACATTGATCAACGTAACAGTGTCATTCAGTTTTTCAGCAATATGCACCATCTTCTGTTCCTCATATAGTATATGCTGTACATGTTCTGAGCCGCTGGCAAAAATCACCGACTACGGTTCGTTTTCTCAAGCATCCCTCAAAAGTGACCAGGTCCAGGCCACATCAGCCCCTCCTTGAATTTTTCCGAACGACCACCTGAAATGCCTGCCCGTGGACGAAAGTGAAACCTGAGCCCGGCGTCTCGCCAGGCGGTAACCATGTTCAGGCTCCGGACAGGCAGTGATCATCCGGCGAAGAGCTGCGTCTGTACGTATTTATCCCGCGTCGCTGCGTCTTCATATGGATGGTATATCGAACGATATCAGGAATTTATTACGCGAATAGCTTGAAAAATTCATAAACTTCTGATAAAATGGCGGTAATTGTTATATTATCATAATATTATGCAGGATTCTACCGGGATGTCCAGCGAACTCAAGATCAAACGGTTGTCGGCACGATAGATCGTGCCCGCACGGCTGCATCAGTGATCATCAACCCTCACGATTTGAAGAAGAACAAGCAAAAAAAATGCGAAATTTTGTTGAAAAAAGATTACCTTGTGCGGTTCCCGGGGTGCGCCATGCCCGGGCCGGGCAGTAAATTATCGACACTTCGGGAGACTGTCGCGATTTTCAACCCAATTTTGAAATAACAGCATACGACGGACTCCGTGCCGTATGCGAAGTCATCCGGCCCGGTTCAAAAGCTCGATGAGGCATATCATGAATGAAGAAAAACTCAGAGTGGCGGTCGTGCAGGCTGCTTCGGTTTTTGCAGATAGCGCTGCGAGTACGGAAAAGGCTGTTGCTCTCCTGCGCCAGGCTGCGGGCAACGGTGCGGAATTGATCGTATTCCCCGAGGCTTTTCTCTCCGGCTATCCGCGCGGTATTACCTTTGGTACTGTCGTGGGCAGCAGGTCAGAGCAGGGCAGAGAGCTCTTCGCGCGCTATCAGGCTTCGGCGATCACCATCCCCGGCCCGGAAACCCGGGCACTGGCCGAGGTCGCCAGGGAAGCAGGCGTTTTCCTCGCCATGGGAGTGATTGAAAAAGATGCCGGCAACCCCCTGGGCACGCTGTACTGCACATTGCTGTATATCGACGCATCCGGCACGGTGGCCGGCAAACACCGCAAAATTAAGCCCACGGCCGCAGAGCGGATCATCTGGGGTGAGGGAGACGGGTCGGATTTTCAGGCCCATAACGCCGGGCCGGCACGTGTTGCCGGTTTGATCTGCTGGGAAAACTACATGCCGCTGGCACGCATGGCTCTGTATGAACAGGGTGTCACCGTCTATCTCGCGCCAACGGCTGACAATCGTGACAGTTGGCTGGCTACGGTCCGGCACATCGCCTGCGAAGGGCGCTGCTACGTGTTGTCCTGCAACCAGTTTTTCACTCCGGAGGCCTATCCCGAGGCGTTTCGTGCCGGGCTTGAATATGATGCCAGCCAGCCGTTTTGCCGTGGCGGCAGCGCGATCATCTCGCCTGCGGGTGAGGTGCTCTGCGGGCCGGTCTATGACAAAGAGGAGATCCTGTACGCAGACCTCGACCTCACCGGGATTGCCCGCGCACGTTTTGATTTTGATGCGATCGGTCATTACAACCGGCCGGATATTTTTGAGTTCAGGGTAAAATGAAAAAAAACAGCGATTCCGTTTATGCGCGTTTCGTCACAGCGCTGCGGGAAAAATGCGGCATTTCAGGCGGCAGAATCGTGGTGGCTTTCTCCGGCGGACCGGACTCTCTGGCTCTGCTGCATCTTCTCAGCCGTGCCCGAGAGGAGCTGGCGATCGAACTGGTGGCCGTGCACATCAACCACGGTTTGCGTGCTGCCGCTGAAGAAGACCTGGCGTTTTGCGAACAGGTTTGCCGGGACTGGAACCTGCCCCTGATCTGCGACACCCTCGATACCCTCTCCGAAGCCAGGACACGCAAGACCAGCATTGAGACGGCTGCCCGTGACGGCCGCTATCGCCTGCTCTCGCACTATGCACAGGCGCACCGTGCCGAGGCGATCGCGCTGGGGCATACGATGAATGATCAGGCGGAAACCGTGCTGGCGAACATCCTGCGTGGTACGGGCGTGCGCGGCCTGGCCGGAATGACCTGGCGCTGGAATAATCGTATCCGGCCGTTGCTCGGCTTCCAGCGCGATGAGCTGTTAAACTATCTTCAAAACGAGGGCTTGCAGTGGCGAACGGACGAAACCAATGAAAGTCCGGCATATACCCGCAACCGGATCAGGCACTCACTGTTGCCGAAGTTGCAGGAAGAGTTCAACCCGCAAATCATCACGGCTCTCGCTCACCTCGCAGCCAACGCAGCAGAAGCAGATGAATGGCTTCGGCGCGAGACCGGAGAGGCGTTGCAGCGCTGCCTTCTGTTCAGCAGTGAAAAGAAAATTGTGCTTGATATTCATCGATTTTCGAGCTATTTTAGCTCGGTTCAGAAGCACGTCGTCAGGGAAGCGCTTGAGCGTATCAGCCGCGGGGAATACAGGGCGGATTTCACGGATATGCAGCGCGTGCAGGAGCTGCTATCGCACGGGCGTATCGGCAAAAAAGTTTCTTTCGGCAAGCAGTGGGAGATGCTTCTGGATCACGGGTGCATCGTGATCCGGACGCAAGAACAGCAAGCCTTTACCAGGCGGTGCAAACGCGGAGAAAAGGTAACGATTCCGGGCATCGGTGAAGTGACGGTTTCAGCACCCATGCCGCGAACTGCAGACCTGCATCTGCCGCCATCGCGATTTGAGCAGCTTGTCGATGCCGATGAGGTAAAAGGAGAAATTATCATACGTTCGGTCCTTCGTGGAGATCGATTCCATCCTCTTGGAGCAGGAGGTACAAAAACCCTCAGCAATTTCTTTACCGACCGCAAAATCCCTTTGCATGTGCGGGGAGAAATTCCTCTCATCACCTGTGATGCCGGTATAATCTGGGTTGTGGGTCAGCAGATTGACGACCGATTCAAAGTGACCACCCAAACCACTTCCCTTCTGCATTTAGCTTTCAAGGAATTCACTCTGTGAGTATCAAAACAAACGAAATTATTGATGATGCCGATCATATTTTGATCACCCGGGACCGTATTCAGGAGAAGGTAAAAGAGCTTGCTGAAATAATTTCGGCGGATTACAGAGACAAAGTTCCGGTGATGGTTTGTGTACTCAATGGCAGTTTCATGTTTTTTGCTGATCTGGTCCGCGAGCTGCGTATCGACTGCGAAGTTGACTTTATCAAGATCAGCAGCTATGGCGATGCCATGAAATCATCTGGAACGGTCACCATAAAGAAAAATGTCGATTGTCACCTCGAAGGCAGGGATGTGATCATCGTCGAAGATATCATCGAGAGCGGCCTGTCGGTGCAGTTTCTTCGCGAACATCTGCAGAAAATGAACCCAAAGTCCATTCGCTTCGTTTCACTACTTATCAAACAGGGTACTGCTGAAGTGGACTATGAGTGCGAATACTACGGCTTCACCATTCCGAACCGCTTCGTCATCGGCTACGGCCTCGATTACGCACAGAAATTACGCAACCTGCCTGCTGTCTATCTGATGCCGAATTCGGAATAAAGCACCTCTGCTGTTGGTTGTCCCGGTCATGAAGTGCATACAGCAGCAGTCTGTAACCAGAAAAATTCAAGAGAATAAAATCTCCCACTTATCCTGGCCGCCTTTGCTCATAGCGTTCTTTGCGGATAAATCGGGGGAGAAGCTCATGAGCCGGTTGGTAAATATGGTTATGGGGGAATTTTCGAGCTGAAATTCAAATCACTTTTGCTATAGATTAATGGTGTAATCCCTATGGATGCAAACAATTCTTCAAGAAATACAGATAACAAAAACAAAAAAGACGATAATTTCCAGTGGTCGAAAGCCTCCCGGACTCTGATGATCTGGCTGGCTATTTTTATTGTCAGCATCTGGTTTACGATGCAGGTGGGCAATACGGGCGCGCAGGTCAAGCCCGTGAGTTATACCGAGTTTAAAAGCATCCTCGAGCAGGGCAGCATCGAAAAAGGAGTTGCAGAAGGCCGGGAATTTACCGGTACTTTGCGCCAGCCCATCGACTTCAACGGGCGCACATTCGAACGCATTTCTGTCACCCTCCCTGAAGAGCTCACCTTCGATGTCGTCAATGAGTGGCAAAGCAAGTATGATTTTGAACTTGAAATTCGCGAGAAATCCATGGATTGGGGCGGCTATCTGGTCAGCCTGTTGCCATGGATTTTGCTGGCGGCTGTCTGGCTTTTTTTCCTGCGCAGGATGCAGGGCGGCGGCGGGGCACGCGGCATTTTTAATTTTGGGCGCTCCAAAGCAAAAATGCTCAACGAAAATCATCCTCGTGTCACTTTTGAGGATGTCGCCGGCGCTGATGAAGCCAAACAGGAGCTGAGCGAAATCATCGAGTTTTTGCGCGAACCGGAAAAATTTCAGAAACTGGGTGGCCGTATTCCCAAGGGCGCACTTCTTCTCGGGCCGCCGGGAACAGGTAAAACCCTGTTGGCCAAAGCGGTTGCCGGTGAGGCCGGTGTCCCGTTTTTCAGCATGTCCGGCGCGGATTTTGTCGAAATGTTCGTCGGCGTCGGAGCCTCGCGCGTGCGTGATCTTTTCGAGCAGGGTAAGAAGCATGCGCCCTGTATCATTTTTATCGATGAGGTCGATGCCGTCGGCCGCCATCGCGGTGCGGGCCTCGGCGGCGGGCATGATGAACGCGAACAAACCCTGAACCAGCTTCTGGTCGAGATGGATGGCTTTGAGTCCAACGAGGGTGTCATTCTCATCGCGGCAACCAACCGGCCGGATGTGCTCGACAGCGCCCTGTTACGACCGGGGCGTTTCGACAGGCAGGTCGTCGTTGATTTGCCCGATGTCCGCGGCCGCGAGGGTATTCTGAAGGTACACACACGCAACATCGCCATCTCCCGTGATGTCGATCTCAAGGTTCTGGCTCAGGGCACTCCCGGCTTCTCCGGAGCTGATCTCGCGAATATGGTCAAT
>DRLW01000508.1 GCA_011375275.1 Bacteroidota bacterium | reverse complement strand
CTTTTAGATTGTTCAGTATTCCCCCCGGGCAATGCTGAAGATTTGGAGTAACTCAGTTGGTAGAGTCATCCCGATCCATCGGGATTGGTCGCGGGTTCGAGTCCCGTCTCCCGCTCTTTTCATAAGCGTTCTGCATCTTCCCGAAGGTAGCAGAATATCGGGAGTTGATTTTCAGCAGGCTCACGTAGCTCAGTCGGTAGAGCACTTCCTTGGTAAGGAAGAGGTCACCGGTTCAAGTCCGGTCGTGAGCTCAAAAACAGGGTGGCTCGCTGTAACAGGCCAGTAGCTCGAATTGGTAGAGCGCCGGTCTCCAAAACCGGATGTTGGGGGTTCGAGTCCCTCCTGGCCTGCTATTTTTCACTGCGCTAAAACGATTCCAGGGACATGGGCGGCACACAGCACTTCGATGTGCTGATTGATTGCGTAGCGTCAGTGCAGGAGATGATAAGTTGTGACGGCTGTAGTCAGCGGTCATCATGCGACATGTTGAGATATCATTAATTATCGGGAAGAAGAGCGATGGCATTATTCGAAAAGCCCATGAAATTTCTCAACGAGGTCAAGGTTGAGTTGTCCAAGGTCAGCTGGCCGGATTTCGAGAGTTTGAAGAGCAGTACGTGGATTGTGATCATTCTTTCCCTTGCCTTTTCCCTGTATGTTTTTGTCGTTGATAAAGTTTTGACATGGGCATTGTTGCAGCTCTATTAACCCACTTTTCCCATGGATAAGCGTTTCGCGCAGGGATGAGTGCGGGAGAGCAGAAAAATCACGTTCTGGCTCTCTGTGCCGGCAAATCGTTGAAACTGCAGGTTTGGCCGAGCGGGAGTTGGCGGGTTTTTCAGGTTAACAAACGACAGGATTTCGTATCACCCTATCTAAGGTTGGATGACATTGTCAGAGGAAACTGAAAAGCAGAGCACGACGGAAGAGGCAAAGTGGTATGCCATTCATGTGCTTTCCGGTCATGAGCGCAAGGTCAAGCTGCACCTCGAGAACGAGGCTGAGCTGGCCAATATGAGCGACAAGATCGTCGATATTCTGATACCATCGGAGCAGGTCACGGAGATGCGCGAGGGCAAGAAGCGCGTGCGCAACAAGGTCTTTTTTCCGGGCTATATGCTGGTGAAGATGGTTTTGGATAAAGGTACCCGGCATCTGATTCTGAACACGCCGGGCATTACCAATTTCGTCGGCCCGAAAAATGAGCCGCAGCCTTTGCGTCAGGATGAGATCGACAGGATTCTCGGGCGTGTCGAGGACAGCGAAACCGGGGAAATCATCGAAGTGCCGTTCAAAGTTGGTGATCCGATCCGGATCATCGATGGCCCGTTTACCGACTTCACCGGCTTTGTCGAGGAGATCAACGACGAGAAAAAGAAGGTCAAGGTAAGCGTGAGTATTTTCGGCCGTTCGACACCGGTCGAGCTCGATTTTTTGCAAGTCGAATTAGAACAGTAATATTACCGAAGCGGAGAATTCATGGCAAAGAAAGTTGTTGGCCTGATAAAATTGCAGATACCAGCAGGACAGGCAAATCCCTCTCCGCCGGTTGGCCCGGCACTGGGTCAGCACGGTGTGAATATCATGGAATTCTGCAAGGCATTTAATGCCAAAACCCAGGATAAAGCCGGGTTGATCATCCCGGTCGTCATCACGGTATATGCTGATCGTTCCTTTACTTTTATTACCAAAACACCGCCAGCAGCCGTGCTGTTGCTGAAAGCCGCTGGTTTGGAAAAAGGTTCGGGAGAGCCGAACCGCAATAAAGTCGGGAAGGTCACCAGTGCCCAGGTACGCGAAATTGCAGAAACCAAAATGCCTGATCTGAATGCGAATGATGTCGAAGCAGCCATGAAGATGGTTGAGGGCACAGCTCGGAGCATGGGACTGGTAGTTGAAGGCTAAAAATTCAGGATAGATCAAGATGAAACGTAGCAGAAGATATCGCGAAGTAGCGGAAAAGATCGAAGCTGGTGTCGATTACAGCCTCGAAGATGCTGTTAAAATACTCAAGGACACGGCCACAGCCAAGTTCGATGAAACCGTCGAAGTCTCCGTCCGCCTCGGTGTTGATCCCCGGCATGCGGATCAGGTTGTCCGCGGAACGGTTTCCCTGCCGCACGGCACTGGTAAGGACGTACGTGTTCTGGTTATCGCCAAGGGCAGCAAGGCGACAGAGGCAGAGGAAGCTGGTGCTGATTTCGTCGGTTTTGATGACATGGTCACCAAAATCCAGGGCGGCTGGTTCGACTTTGATGTTGTTATCGCCACGCCGGATGTGATGAGCGAGGTCGGCAAGCTCGGGCGTGTACTTGGCCCGCGCGGGCTGATGCCCAATCCGAAAACCGGCACGGTGACCATGGATGTCGCCAAGGCTGTCAAGGATGTCAAAGCCGGAAAAATTGACTTTCGCGTCGATCGCTATGGCATTTTGCACGTCGGAGTCGGCAAAGCATCTTTTGATGCTGACAAGCTGATGGAAAATATCAAGGCCTTTGTCGATACGGTGTTGCGTTTGCGCCCGCCGGCTGCCAAGGGACAGTACGTCCGCAGTTTGACACTGAGCACGACCATGGGCCCCGGTGTTCCCATCGATACCAATTCATTGTAATCCGGTAATCCGGAGAATGTGTCGCATATCCGCTGCCGGCGGATAGACGAACTGGTCAAACGAATCTTTCGGTTACACCGCTTAGCGGATACGCTGTCAGAGTACTAAATTATCGCAGAGTCCGCAGGCGTCAACAATAGGCTGAATAACAATGGAACACGTTAGCAGAGAACCCCGTCCGGAAAAAGTTGCCGCGGTTGAACTTTTAACGGAAAAATTTAACAAGGCCAACAGCATCTACCTCACCGATTTCAGTGGCCTTTCAGTCGAGGATATCACAGAGCTGCGCCGGCAGTTCCGTGCCAAAGACGTGGAGTATCTCGTCGTTAAAAATACCCTGGCACAACGTGGCGCCCAAAACGCCGGCCATGAGGGCATGATGCCTTATCTCGTCGGTCCTATCGCTGTTGCGTTGGGCTATGACGATCCGGCAGAGCCGGCTCGTGTCATCGCGGAATTCCGCAAGAGCCATGACAAGCCGGAAGTCAAAGCATGCATCATCGAAGGTGATGTTTTGCCCGGCAGCGAAGCAGACAGCATCGCCAAATGGCCGAGCCGTGATCAGTTGCTGGCCTCTCTCGTCGGCAGCCTGAACTCGCCGTTGAGCGGTCTGGTGATGTCGCTGAGCGGCCTGCCACGCAAGCTCGTCTATGCTCTGAACGCCATCCGCGAAAAGAAAGAAACGCAAGCCTGATTTTGACGGCCTGAGAATTTCAGGCCGGGCGTTTTTCAGCACAACAGACCAGCACGCTCGCCGTGATCTGGTCTATGTGCAAATAAAAAAGAAAAATTTTCAGTTATCCTGCACTCTGTGCGCGCTGCGCTCATTCGAGTACCAGGCAGG
>DRLW01000507.1 GCA_011375275.1 Bacteroidota bacterium | reverse complement strand
GAAGATGTGCTGGAGAAAGGTGGGATTCACCGGACGGATACCCCCGGGGTATTCACAGAATCCATCTCGACCATACCATCGCGCAGGCGGATGATGCGATCCGAGTAATCAGCGATAAACTGCTCGTGGGTTACGAGTATAATCGTATTGCCCTGGGCATGCAGATCGGAAAAAATCGCCATAATCTCTTCCCCGGTTTTGCTGTCGAGGTTGCCTGTAGGTTCATCGGCGAGGATGATGGAAGGAGAGTTGACCAGCGCACGGGCTATTGCTACCCGCTGGCGCTGGCCACCGGAAAGTTCATTGGGTTTATGCAGCATGCGGTCGCCGAGGCCGACCTTCTCGAGCGCACGTTCCGCGCGGCGACGGCGCTCCCCGGAAGGTACTCCGGCATAGACCAGAGGCAGTTCGACATTATGCAACGCCGTTGCTCTCGGAAGAAGGTTGAAGGTCTGAAAGACGAAGCCAATTTCCCGATTACGGATCACAGCCAACTGGTCGTCATTCATCTCACTGACAAGATCACCTGCAAGATAGTACTCGCCAGCCGTCGGTGTGTCCAGACAGCCGAGAATATTCATCAACGTCGATTTACCAGATCCCGACGGCCCCATGATGGCAAGATACTCATTCTGGGCAATCTGAAGATTCACCTCCTTCAAGGCTTCCACCTGTACACTGCCGATGCTGTAGGTCTTGCTGAGATTTTCGATTTGAATCAACATATCTTTTCCCGCATCCGGTTGTATTGGGACGTCCCAATTTTTTACTTCAAAATGCCCATACGCGCGTGCAACTGCGCCTCGTAAATTTTGATATCGTACTTGGCACGCACCAGAGTACTCCGTGCCCGGGTCAGGTTCACCTGAGCTGTGATGACGTCGAGCAAGGTGCCTGCTCCGACACGGTAGCGCTCTTGCGCAAGGCGTAAATCTTCCTGCGCCGAAATGAGATTTTCGTTGTTGATCTCGGCTATTTCCTGTGCGGCTTTCAGATTGTCCAGTGCCTGCAGAACTTCCTGCCTGATCTGGCGACGCCGCTCGTTATAGGACTCCTGCGCGATGCGATACTCGGAAGACCGGCGCTCAACATTAGCGACATCTGCAAAGCCATTGAACAGATTGAAGCTCAGGTTGATGCCATAGTTGATGCTGTAGTTCTTATCATACCCGGAATAAACCTTGTTGATGTCATCATTGCTGCGCGCATAGCTGACCGAAGCGCCAATAGTCGGCAGAAACGTTGCCTTGGCGCCCTTAAGCCCATGCGAGGCTGCTGCCATCTCTGCCTTAAAACGGCGCAGATCCGGATTGCTGCTATAGGCCTTTTCGAGCACGTCACGAAGGTCATATTCGCCGGGCTGGGCATCACCAACATCGACGATCTCCAGCGGGGCGTCTGCCTCACGACCGAGGACGATATTCAGGGCATAGCGCGCGTTCCGCACCGCTGTCTTCTGATTTAAAAGCGTGATCCGGTCATTACCCAGGGTCGTCTGCGCGCGGTACACATCCGCCAGGGCTGCGGCACCGATTTCATACATACTTCGGGTTCGCTTGAGTTGCTCCTCGCTCTGCTTAACCGCCTCCTCCGCGACCTCGAGAAGCTGGACGCTCTGCAACAACTGGTAGTAACTCTGATAGACGAGCAGTACCGTGTTTTGCTGAGTGGATTCGTAAATATACTCGGTTGCTTCCCGGGTCGCCTTGCTCTGTTTCAGGGTATTATACGTTTTGCCAAAATCGTAAATAGTCTGATTCAGGGAAAAATTCATGCTGTTGAAATTTCTCTGAATCCCCTGCTGGACGATCTCCTGCTGCTCATAAATGACCTTGCCGGTCTCTGGATCCCGCCCCACAGGCACGTCGAACAGGGTCGTACGCGGACCCTGCTCAAAAACACCTGAGTTCACCGAGGTCGTTATGCGGGGCAGAAGCGTAGCCCGTGCTGTAACCACATTGCTCTCAGCCACTTTGAGCCGGCGCTGGGAATTCAATACCTGAGAATTCTGTTCCAGCGCCATGGCCACACACTGTTCGAGCGTCAAACGGATGCTGTTGGTGCCCTGGCCAAACAGGGGCAGACTCGTCACAGTAGCCATACCTATCAGGCAAGCCGTTATTTTTTTTCTGAACCGCATTTCAGCAACCTCCTTGCGTGCATACAGATCTGATTTTGATAGTGATTGATTCCTGCTTTCACAGACCTCAGGCAGTGATAGCCTTGATCCCGAGCATGACGACAAGATAAAAAACCCACAGCCCGAGCGTCACCGTGATGCCCTTGCTGCTCTCCCAGGCGTTGGCTGCTGCCAGCCCGATGCCGTAGAGAATCGTCGTCCAGATCGTGAACAGATCGATCTGTGAAAAGAAAAAGTACATCAGCGACTTCGGGTCATCAGCCAGAAAAACCAGGCTCGTCGCGCTCTGAAAAACCCCTTTCTGCATGATAAAAGGGACATTGATCACAGCCGCGATTACCGTTACGATACCCGCCCATGCTGAAACCGCCAACATCGCTTTGAATGAAGACTCACCACCCATGATTACGTTGCCCACGAACAAAAGAATTCCGGCGATGACCACATAAGTCAGCGGTATGGAAACCAGCATGGTCACGATTGCGAACCATTTGCCGTATTTTAACGCATTCGCTACATCATCTGCGCTCATCTGTTCAAGCTGGCCGGATTGTTCGAGGCCGCCCTGGATGATGATATCACCGATAAAATAAAAGGAAATGAGTGAAACGACGAGGATGACCAGAAGGGGAGCAAGCCAGGTGGGATGTGCTGCTATGTTCTCAAAGCTCGCGCGTGGGGACGTCAAAACTCCGAAAAAACGCTGGACAAATCCATCACGCACCGGGCTCTCACCCGGCTTACCGGCTGTACTGTTCTGCATTTTTACCTCCTCCGTTCTTCTGTAAAAGCATGCTATTCCGCGGAACTGGTGGCGGACAACAAAGGGGGTTGACGCAGGTGTGGGAAGAATGTTTCGCGTGGCGATAAAAAGCTTTTACCCGGATTGCATGTTCCGGCTCCGGGTATCCAGTTATCTCGGCGGTAAGGGCCGGAGCACGATATCGACATCCGTGATTCCGGCCAAAACGAAGCGACGTACCGGAGTCTTTACGGGACGATTGCTCTCATCGATTATTCTCATAAACGGATAATCGCCGCGCGTATTTTACCCCTTCTCCGGGTTTTTTGTCCCCGGCCTCGCGTCAGGTCTGGCGCTGCAATGTGTGCGGTGCCAGCCCTGGCGCCCTATTCCATTGCCCATGAGAACGGAATATGCGTCTGCCTGCCCCGCCATCCCGGATGCGAGGCCGGAGTTCTACCTGCAACACAGGAACCACCGCCTCACCCGTTTTTACCTTCGAGATACTCCGGAGCAATCTTCAGCAGATAGGCTTTCGCAGCCTCATAGTCATTCTCAATCTCACCGTCGAGTATGGCATTTTCGATGCGTGTTTTGATTTTACCGACCAGAGGCCCGGGTGGGATGGAACACAGCGCCATGATTTCATCCCCACGGATGGGAGACTGGAAAGAGCGCATGCGGTCTTTTTCTTCAACCTCGGAAAGCCGCCTGACGACGAACTCGAAGTTCTGCAGGTGCTTTTTGCGGCGCTTCGGGTTTTTGCTGGTGATGTCTGCACGGCACAGGGTCAGCAGGTCTTCGAGCTCCTCACCGGCGAGAAAGAGCAGGCGGCGATAGGCTGAATCTGTACACTCTTCTTCGGTCAGAGCGATGGGGCGCAGGTGCAGCCGGGTGAGTTTTTGAGCATACTTCATCCAGTCGATGGGAAGGCGCATGCGCTTGTAGATTGCCGGAATCATCCTCGCGCCCAGCTCTTCGTGGCCGTGAAACGTCCAGCCCTTGCCTTCGCGAAACTGTTTGGTTTTCGGTTTGGCGATGTCGTGCATCAGCGCGGCAAGCCGCAGCTCGGGTTTGCCGGTGACACGAGCGATATTATCGAGCACCTGCAATGTATGATCGAACACATCCTTGTGCTGAAACCCTTCCCGTTCCTCCACCCCCTTGAGACGAACGAACTCGGGAAAAAAATACTCCAGCACACCGGTCTCATCCATCAAATTGAACCCGCGCGATGGTTTGTCCGCCAGGACGATTTTCATGAACTCATCGGTTATGCGTTCCTGCGAAATAATTTGCAGCCGGTCGCGCATCGCCCGCATGGCGGCAAAGGTCTGCTCTTCGATAGCAAAGCCCAACTGCGTGGCAAAACGAATCCCGCGCATAATTCGCAACGGGTCATCGCTGAACGTCGCTTCCGGGTCGAGAGGGGTGCGGATAATCTTCTTCTGCAGATCACGACGGCCGTCGAATGGATCGATCAGACGCAGCCAAGTATCAGCGTTCAGGGAAACCGCCATGGCGTTGATGGTAAAATCGCGGCGATCGAGATCGGTCATCAAGTCCGCCGGCTCGACAACGGGTTTGCGCGAGTCGGTGCGATAGCTCTCCTTGCGCGCACCGGCGAACTCGAGCTGGTAGTTTTTGTAGCTTATCATCGCTGTGCCGAATTTTCTGTACACAGCAACACGGCGTGTCTTCAGGACTTTCGCAACAAGATTCGCGAAAGCAACGCCATCCCCGACAACGACGAAATCGATGTCCTTGACGTTCTTCCTGAGAAAAAAATCCCGCACAAAACCGCCGACAGCATAGACCTCAACCCCGGCCTCTGAAGCAATCTCTCGAATGCGTTCGAGGATCGGGTGGCCCTGCAGTTCAGTCAAATAATCCGATTTTTTGGCACTTTTTATAGACATCAGCAAAGGTGGTATATGCAAAACAGTCGATCTGTTCCTGCCTGCAATAGTTCAACAAATCTTTTTTGGCAAAAATTATATCCGCTTCCAGGGCACCGCAACGGTCAGAGTAGCCATCACCGACATAGACGATCGTGCTGCCTTCCTGCCTGTGCCGGCGAATCTGATAGCCCTTGCAGTTGGCGCACTTGCCGCACGACCCGGCTTCATAAGGAAAAACCGGCCGGATACGATCCGTCGCGAAGAATTCAATATCGTTGCTATAGACCGGCAAACCCGTGATCCCGGCATGGGCAAGGATGAGGTCGATATAGGTTTTAAAACCATCGCTGAGGATCATCACCTCGTAGCCATGGTTGCGGCAGGCATCGATAAAGCCCTTGAAGTGCGGGTCCAGCTCCTGGCCGGAAGCAAAAGCGGCCAGCTCTTTCCTGCTGACGCGGGCGGTTTCGCACTCCCGGCGGTACATCTCCGTGGAGGAAATTTCGCCGCGCATCCACTCCCTTACCGCAGCATAGCATGTTTCTGCAGATCCGAAACGCAAAAACAGTTGCTCGCCAACATCGTTGCGGGCAATCGTTCCGTCGAAATCACAATAAAACTGGACGTTCTTTTTCACGAGTTGATCACACTTCCGAAAAAAAATGCCTGCACCGGGTGTTTGGTGCAGGCGCTTTCTCACTTTTCACACCGTATCGCGGTTTATTTTTCTTCGAGCACTGCCTGCGCTGCCGCCAGGCGTGCGATCGGCACACGGAAGGGAGAACAACTGACGTAGTCCATACCCAGCCCATGGCAGAATTTCACCGACCTGGGCTCGCCGCCATGCTCGCCGCAGATACCGATTTTCAAGTCCGGCTTAGTGGTACGGCCTTTCTCCACGCCCCAGCGCATCAACTCGCCGACGCCTTCCTGATCGATGGATTCAAAGGGGTCTGAATCGATGATCTCTGCCTCGACATAATAGGGCAGGAACTTTCCGGCGTCATCGCGGGAGATACCCAGCGTGGTCTGCGTCAGGTCGTTGGTGCCGAAGCTGAAAAACTCCGCAACTTCAGCGATCTTGTCTGCCGTAATCGCCGCCCGTGGAATCTCGATCATCGTTCCGACCAGATAGGCCACCTCGACGCCCTGCTCTTCGAACACAGCTTCAGCAACTTTACGCACGACTTCTTCCTGGCTTTTGAGCTCGTTGACATTGCCGACGAGCGGAATCATGATTTCCGGCAGAACGTCGATGCCCTCTTTTTTGACCGCACAGGCAGCCTCGAGAATTGCCCGGCTCTGCATTTCCGTGATCTCCGGATACATGATACCCAGACGGCAACCGCGATGGCCGAGCATGGGGTTGAGCTCATGCAGTGACTCGATGCGCGCGTTCAGTTTATCTACAGAAATGTTCATCTTGCCGGCCAGATCACGGATTTCAGCCTCCGTGTGCGGCAGGAACTCGTGCAGAGGCGGGTCCAGCGTCCGCACGGTCACCGGCTTGCCGGCCATCTCCTTGAAAATACCGATGAAGTCTTCCCGCTGCATGGGCAACAGCTTCGCCAGTGCGGCCTTGCGGCCTTCGACGTCGTCGGAGAGAATCATCTCGCGCACAGCATCGATGCGGCTGCCTTCGAAAAACATGTGTTCCGTCCGGCACAGACCGATGCCCTCAGCCCCAAAGGCGATGGCATTGGCTGCCTGGTCCGGCTGGTCGGCGTTGGTGCGTACGCGCAGTTTGCGCACGTTGTCAGCCCACTCCATCACTTTGGCATAAGTGTGGAAGGTTTCGGAATCCTCCGGTTTGAGGGTTTTATCCAGCAAAACCTGCAAGACTTCGGACGGCTTGGTGGTCACGTGTCCTTCGAGCACCTCGCCGGTCGTGCCATCGATTGATACCCAGTCACCTTCTTTCAGGACTTTGTCACCGGCACGCATTTCGCGCTTGCGGTAGTCGATTTCGAGAGACTCACACCCGACAACGCAGACCTTGCCCATCTGCCTGCCCACCAGCGCAGCGTGGGAGGTCATGCCGCCGCGGGCTGTCAAAATACCCTCAGAAGCATGCATGCCCTTGATATCCTCGGGCGAAGTTTCGATGCGTACCAGGATCGACGGCTCCCCGGCCTCAGCCAGTTTCACGGCATCCTGAGCATTGAAAACGATCTTTCCGCTGGCTGCACCCGGGCCGGCATTCAGCCCTTTAGCCAGCAGGCCGCCGTTATTGATGACATTCTGCTTTTCTTCAATATCAAAAATAGGACGGAGCAACTGGTTGAGCATGTTGGGATCGATACGCATCAACGCTTCGTTGCTCTCGATCAGCCCTTCTTC
>DRLW01000506.1 GCA_011375275.1 Bacteroidota bacterium | reverse complement strand
GAAAACTTCCGGACACAAAAAAAGGCCACCCCAAAAATAAGGGGGCAGCCTGTACGTTTCAGAATATTTTCAGCTTTTTCGCGATGCGCTTCAGACGCCTGCCGAAACGCTGCGGAGTGATACGGACAAAGCGTTCATCGCCCTCACCGAAAGAGGTCGTTTCGACGCTGTCCCAGGATTTCAGGGTATCGTGAATGATAAAGCGCTCGTAGTTGCTCATGGGCGGGAAATCAACCTCTTCACCCGTATTGAGCGCTTCCTGCGCCTTCTCCTCCGCAAGGCGACGCAGCTTGCCTACCGGAAAAATCCACAGCAGATAATCCTCGCCGTTGCGGTAGGTTTTGGTTTCGTAATCGCCTTTGTTTTCGAAGTACTGATGGATACGTTTGCGTTCATAAGCATTGAGGTCTTCGAGGCAAATCGCCTGAGACGAGTCGCTCAGCATATCCTGAGCATTGCGAATGATCTTCTGAATCCGTTCATCATCTTCGCGATTGCGTCCATGGCGTCCGCGGTTGCGTGGCCCACCGCCACGGTTGGAAGGTCTGCCGCGACCCTGACGGCCACCATGTCTGCGGGATTCCGTTGTTTTTTCATTACTCATAGTAATCCCTCTGTCCTTTCTCTATTTATTGTTCAGGGCATCGAGCAGTCTGTCCGGCATGCCGGCGAAATCGCCGTTGCTCATAAAGACAAAAACATCGCCATCCTGCCGGTTTTGCAGAAGAAATGCGAGCATTTCCTCGCCGGCCGGAAACGAATCTGCCTGAATACCCCTTTCCCTAATGGCATCGATAACACGCTGCACCGAGAGCCGCTTTTCCGCAGCTACCTTGTCAGGCCGGTGCAGCGGGGCAATGACAACGCAGTCTGCGTGGTCAAATGCCTCATAGTAGTGTTGCTCGAACTCAACCCGCTTGGCAGAAGCTGATCGGGGCTCAAAAAGCGCCCAGATTCTGCGGTCACGGTACTGCTGGCGCACGCCCTTGAGGGTTTCGCGCACCGCTGTGGCGTGATGAGCGAAATCATCTATGATGGTACAGCCCCCGGCTTCCCCTACAAGGGTTTGCCTGCGGGCTACACCGCGGAAATCAGCAAGGGCTGTCTCAATCGCTTGCGCAGAAACACCCAACTGGCGGGCAGCGACAAAAGCCGCGAGGGCATTGCGCACGTTATGTTCGCCGCTCAGGGGCAATGTGATAGCTGCCTGTTTTTCCCCTTTCAGTAAAACCGCGAACCGCACGGCAGCAGCCGTGGTCTCAATATCCACAGCGCGCCAGTCTGCCTGTTCGGTCAGGCCGAACCACTGATTTTGCGAATAGCTCCTTTGCGCCACTTCCCGCACCACCGGGTCATCCGCATTGGCGATCACGTAGCCCTTGCGAGGGACCAGCCGGAGCAGGCGTTCAAAAACGTTTTTTATGTCGTCAAGACCACGGTAGATATCGGCGTGATCAAATTCAATATTGTTAATAATGAGGAGTTCAGGGAAATAATGCAAGAACTTTGGCACTTTGTCAAAAAAAGCTGTGTCATACTCGTCTCCCTCGATGACAAAATGAGGCCCGGGGGCGAGTTGAAAACTCCCTGAAAAATTCTGCGGCAGGCCACCGACGAGAAAAGACGGCTCCCGGCCTGCGGATTGCAGAATCCAGGCCAGCATGGAGGTCGTAGTCGTTTTACCGTGGGTTCCAGTAACCACGCAGGAATATTTCCCGCGAATAAAGCTGTCATAAACCATCGCCGGCAGCGAGGTAAACGGAATATGCTCATCGAGAACATACTCGACCTCCGGGTTGCCACGCGACATGGCATTGCCGATCACGACCAGGTCCGGCCGGGGGGTGAGATGCTTTTCATCAAACCCCTGCAGAATTGAGATGCCCTGCTGTTCGAGGAAAGTGCTCATGGGAGGATAAACATGCTCATCCGAGCCGATCACATCCGCACCTTTGTGGCGCAGCATCGCTGCCAATGTCGCCATGGCCGTCCCACAGATGCCGATAAAATAAATCTTTTTTTGAGTCACTGGTTTCATCCCGATGTTTTTCACTGGTGCTTTGGAGCAGGCAGACCGGCGATCCCGGCCTGTGTGTGAGCTGCCGCTCTCGGTCTGTGCGGTGTGCGATAGATCAGAGAAAGTGGTGCGCAGGCTATCGTGGCCCGGACTGGCCGGAACGATGGATATTCAACCAGAATCCTTCCCTGGATATATCACTGTACCTGAGAGCTGTCGGAGCCAGCCTGAGGCGAGGGTACGGACCGGCGTGCCCGTCTCGGCTTCAAGCCTTCCCGGGTTACTTCAAAAATCCGCACCTGCCCTTTCCTGCCAAGGCTGCCCTGATCCTCTCCATCGAGAAATAGCTTCAAACCTGCTGCATTGCCGATATTGACGATGAAGTTCGGGCCTTTCCAGGTGCGAACATCGCCGGGCCGAAAAATCGCTTCTTCAACCTCCCCATCCGCATCCGTCACAGCAACCCAGACGGTATCCACAGCCTGAATGCGCAGACGGATATTTTCTTCCAGAATCGGGGCTGGTTGTTCCGGTTGCACTGTTCTCGTCTCTGCTGTTCCTGGCTCTGTCTGTTTGCGCGCAGCAGGAGCTGGAGTATCTTCAAAAGGAATAGGTTTGATTTCAATGGTTTCTTCCTGCTTTTTCTCGGGCTGTACCTGTGCTGCAGTTTCCGCTTCAGGCTGCTCCTGCAGCACATACAGAACGACGAGCAAAATCGTCACCAGAGCGACACCGATACTGATCTCGCGGATATAGGTTCTCTGGTTCTCCTCAGTCAGATTGGGCTCCATGACCTGCAGTGCTCTCGCAGGTGGGACAGCGCTGCTCTCCCCCACAACCATTTTGCTGCGGGCCTCATCCCAACGCCGCACCAGCTCATCTCCCGGCAGCTCGACCAGACTCGCAAACAGTTTGATGTAGGCTGTCACGTACGGCCGGGGCAAAAAATCGAATTCACCTGCTTCTATTTTTTGCAG
>DRLW01000505.1 GCA_011375275.1 Bacteroidota bacterium | reverse complement strand
GATCGCAGCCTATACTGGTCATGATAATGATCAGCGCGAGGAGAAGGCGTTTGTTTTTCGGCATAGGTTTCGTCGTCGTTAGTTAGTATGTCATCTGAAAAATTTTCATCTCGATTTATTCGCAACGCAGCGCGCCTGGCCTGATCGGCTCGATTTTTTGGGTATCCAGTTAACTCAGCACGCTTGCACTTCTTCAACCAGACGGCATGACCACAGGATGTACCTGCACCAGAACCGTCATTCCGGTTTCCCCGAAGGGAAAGACCGGAATCCCCCAGACACATGCGCGTGCCCGATAAGATGAGATTCCGGCACTGCGCTGCGCTCGGCCGCGGGATGACAGATGTCGATGCCTGCATCTGGCCCGGTTGGCCGGATAGCCGGGTTCTCAGAATAAACCGGTATAAAATTGTCAAAATTATGGAAATATAACCACCCGCTCTGAAACAAGCAACCTCAATCGGAACCGGCGCTCATGGCTGTTTCGAGGTGCTGGTGCAGATGGCGTTGAGAGCAAAATAGCTGCTGGCGATCATCAGAGAGCTGAACAGAAAAACAGGGACAAAACCGACGCGGGTGATCAGCCAGCCAGCCAGCAACGGGAAAAAAGCCACCGTCAGGCTGGTGGCTCCGACAATTCCCTTGTGCAGGGCCCGATTTTCGTCATCCGTAATTTCGAGAAACAAGCCGTCGAAGCCGATACGGCGTGCGCTGAGGCTGAAGCCCATAAAGAAAAACACCGGTAAAAACGCGATAAAAGACAGGTGCGACAACCCGAGAGCGACAACAGGCAGAGCAGCTCCGATCAGAACGCACCCTTTGCTGACGCCCTGAAACTGCTTCATTCTGACAACCCGGGCCCAGAGCACATTTGAGATAATCATGCCAGCGTACTGCAGCAGCAGGTAAGCCCCGACCTGCTCTCCGGTCAGGCCGTAGCTCTGTTTGGCCAGGCTGATATAGAACGGCAGCAGAGCCAGCCCGAAGCCGGTGAGGTTGTTCATGATGATGTAATTTTTCAGACCGGGATTTTGCCGGAGAGTCGCGGGGATGCTCTGCAACACGTGCAAGAAACCGCGCCGGCTGCCGGCGGCCTGTACCGGGCGCTCGCGGATCACCCAAAATCCGAGGGAGGCGACAAAGAGCAATCCCGCGGCCAGAGCAAACAGCACAAAGTAATTGTCCGGCCAGGCGAAGGAGACCAGAATATGCCGCGCGGCCAGAGCCGACAACAGAAATGCACTGCTGGTGATAACCTGACGGCGCACAAAGTACCGCTGCCGAAGCGTGCCGGTTATGGACTTCCCGAGAATATCCGTGTAGGAAATTCCGGCAAAAGTGCCGGCTACGGAAAACAGCAGCATCAACACGATGATGAGCGCGATCAGCATCATGCCGGAGAAGGAGTCGCCATAGCGCAACAGCGCTGCAAAGATGATCAGCAGCAGCACCCGCGTATTGATCCCAAGCAGCAGAAAAGTTTTTTTCCGGGGCTTGAGGTAGAGATAGCTGGCAAAGAGCAGCTCGCCGAGTATGGGAGTGCCGATCATCACAGCGGTGAGAATTCCCAGGTGCACTTCCGTCCCACCCGCCTTGACGATCAGCGAAGGCATGATGGTATTGATGTCCGTAAAGGTGATGGTCAGGGCGAGAAATCCCGCATGCCACAAAAACGCGCGATAGTTGCGTTTTTCATCTGCTGTCGTCGTCATCTGAAAATCCGTATCAGTCTCTGAATAGTTTGCCGCGGTTTACTGCTCTCGCCCCAGAGCAGAGGCGATGTGCTGGAAATCCTGCTCAACCTCAACTCGCCTGCAGCCTCATCCTGCGCCACGGAGAAACCCGCCAGTGCCCGTTTTCCTTCAGAACAAACCATTGGCCAAACTGGAGACACTACTGGAATGCCTCGGGGGTTTCTTCAGGATAAAGAAATCCCGCCCCGAAAGCAAGAGTTCACTAGCGAGCACGTGGGAACAGGCGTTGAACTGTTTTACGCAACAGGGGAGAAAGGAGTGGAGGGAAGAATACGCCGGGACAGGCCGGCTTACCGCGTCAGAACTTCGTCGCGCACTAAGGGTGCAGGGCCCGGCGCCCGGTCTGCCAGCCCGTACCGGAAGATCGTCCAGAGAATTTTGTAGCCCGCTTTGATCGTGCCGGAGAACGTGCCGGTAACCTTGGAGGTCCCGATACGCTTGCGGTAGCGTACCGGGACTTCGGCGACGCGCAGGCCCATGCGCAGGGCCTTGATCTGCATTTCCACCGTCCAGCCATAGGTTTTATCCTGCATACGCATCTGCTGCAAAGCCTGCCAGCGTATGGCCCGGAACGGGCCCAGGTCTGTAAAGCGATAGCCCCAGAAGAGACGGATCAGGCGGGTAGCCAGCCAGTTGCCGAAGCGGGCCTGTGGCAACAGAGCGCCTTTCCCCCGCTCGCCCCTGACCCGCGAACCGACGACAAACTCGGCCCCCTGTTCGAGGATCGGCTGCACAAGATCGGGCAAGTCGTCCGGATAATCACTGTAATCGCCGTCGAGGAAAACGATGATATCAGGGTCCAGTTCAGCGGCACGTGCCATCCCGGCCAGGCAGGCCCAGCCATAACCGCGCCGCGGTTCGCTGATAACGTCTGCCCCGGCTCGTGAGGCCACGTGTGCCGTCGCATCGCTGCTGCCGTTATCCACGGCAATCACGCTGTGATACCAGCCCGGCGGCAACGCTTCGATAACCTTGCCGATGGACTGTTCTTCGTTCAGCACCGGAATGATCACGACTATTTTGCACCCGGAGGGCGGGGAATCCGGTTTGGTCTTCTCTGCGCTCATCACATCTCCACATTTCCGGACAACACGGGCAAGGAAACTCCGGCACGTGCCAGCAACCCCGGAGCTTCCTCATCGAGACGGCGCAAACCTGCGATATCGTCGATATCGTAGTAGGCCGGCAGCAAATGGTAGCTGGTGCCGGATTGCAGCAATTTTTCCACGCTCTCCTGCAAGACGGTTTCCGTGCTCCAGTTGATATCATCGAACATTCCGGCTATCGGCTTGCTTTGCCCCACGAGATAGTAACCGCCATCATCTGCCGGGCCAAAAACAACGTCATGCCTGCTGAGCGCTTCGACAGCTTGCTGCAGATACGCGATCGGGAGATTCGGGCTGTCGGTTCCCGTGATGAGCACACGCTGAAAGCCGCGAGCACGCCAGAGCCGCATAACTTCATCCATGCGGCCGCCGAGATCACGGGCCGGATTTTGGGCAACATAGGCGTCTGCCCCGGGGAAAAGTTTTTCGAACCCGGCCAGATGCTCCTGCGGGGAAACGGCAAACGCGATTTCATCGAACAGGTCGGTCCTGAGCATGCGCTGCAAGAACCAGCGCACAAACTCCCGGTACAGTGCACAGGCCTGCTGCTCGCCGATGGTGGCAGCGAGGCGGGTTTTCACCTTTCCCGCCTGTGGATACTTGGCAAAAATGATCAATGCTGTTGTCATGAGAGCATCTGGTTTCTGGTTCTCGGGTTCTCTGCCTGCTTCGCACCGGCTGGCATGACGCTGCGGGGTGTGTGCACCTCATCCATCCTCGTCACATTGCTCCTGCGGTGTGACGTTGCTCCTGCGGCAGTACACAAGCGTAACGAAATACATCTCACACCAAAGCCCGCTCCCATCCGGAATCCCCCTGCCGCAAGCACCTGCCCAAAAAGATGGGACCCCGGCAGCGCGCTTCGCCTGGCCGGAATAACAAATGTCGGCATCTGAGCCAAACCCGGTTAGCTGGGTTCAGAGGGACAACCCGGGGCACGACGAATTATGTTGGAATGATTCGGAAAAATTCCTCACGGCCGCTCTGCTGTGCAGCGGATCGCGCTGCTTCGCGAGGGATGATCACGCGCAGCGCCCCGGGG
>DRLW01000504.1 GCA_011375275.1 Bacteroidota bacterium | reverse complement strand
TGCGAAAGATGGCGTAAAAGACGCCGGCATGTGCTGGATGATGATGACCGGCGCTCCAAAGTCTTCCGGGAAAGCCGGTAAAATATCCATGATCGTATTCGGCCCGCCGGTGGATTGCCCGATAACGACGATTTTCCCATCGGCTCTGCCCCGCTGGCTGCTTTTCCGGCGCTTGCGCACAGCCGCCTTGTTGTCCCGGCGATGAGGCCGAAAACGCCCGAGGCGGCTTTTATTGGAGCCTGCCGCTGCCTTTATCTTATAAATAATCTCGTCGGCGATCTTACCGATTTCCCGTGAAATCGTCCCTCCGGGTTTGCCGACAAAATCGACGGCACCCAATTCCAGCGCTTCGTACGTCGTGAGAGCGCCTTCCTGAGTCAGAGAGCTGACCATGACCACCGGCCGTGGAGCCTGCATCATGATGTGCTGCAATGCCGTCAAACCATCCATCACCGGCATGTTGATATCCAGCGCAACGACATCAGGCTCATGCTCTTGTGTCAGGCGAACAGCATCCTCGCCATTTCTGCCGACAGCAACCACCTCGATTTCCGGATCACTCTCGAGAATATTCTTTATTTCGCGACGCATCAGGGCAGAATCGTCAGCGACAATGACTTTTATTGGATGCATGCAAACTCTCCATAACTTTGGTGACAATCTGTTTCAGAGTACAAAAAAGCAACACATGAGTCATCCCGGTCCGGCTGGCGAAGAGGACTCATGTTTGATGCTAACGCGACTCCATTTCTTTTTCGACGATCAGTGAGGCGATCTGTTTTTTTGTAGCCCGGCTTCGGGGTTGCAAACCGGCCTCCTGTGCCAGCGCCAGAAGCTCTTTTTTCTTCAGGTTCAACAACTGCTGTATCCTGTCATCCTGCCCGTGATGGGTTTGCGCAAAGGCTTCGGCTACATTTTGCGTACCGCCACCACCGGCCGCAATGCTCCTGTGAGCAGGCGCCACCGCGCCCGGTGCACGCTCCGGAATACCTTCCGCAATTTCCTGCTTTTCCAAAGCTGGTCCGGCTCCTGAATGGCCGGCTCCTGCCGATGCCGATTCCGACAACTCTTTGCCGCTGGCATGCAGGAGTACACGTCCACTGTCGAGCAGGGTGATCGTCCTTTCACCCGTATCGAGTACAGCGATACCGTCAGCAAAGTCACCCATTGTGCCCGAACTCAGAGTAACCGGAGCAGGTTCGATAACATGCTCCGGAATGCTCACGACTTCGCTGACCTCATCCACCAGCAGCCCTGTTCTGGTGCCATCATGCTCCAGGACGATGACACATTTCTGCTCTGTGGCATTGCGCTGTTCGTGACCAAACAGCAGCCTTAAATCGATCACCGGCAACACATCACCACGCAGATTGACGATGCCGCACACATACGCAGGCGCATTCGGCACTACGGTCACTGCCCCGAAGTAGCTGATTTCCCGGACCTGGTCAATATCAACGCCATATTCCTCATCCTCGATGCCGAAGCAGACCACCTGCCTTTCTGTTCCGCTTTCAGGTTCAGCAGTGCTGCCGGTTGTTCCCGGGATGTCTTCTGACTCTTCCGCCGGCGTTTGCACAGCCTTTCTTTCCTCACCGGAGAACAGGAGCGCCGGCGCGAGCAGCAGCAACAGCCTGCGGTCGTCATCCAGGCGGGCGATTTCCTGAATGTACTGTGCCCGGCTGGAGTCAAGCATCCCCGGCGCGGCCATGATGTTTTTTTCAGGTACTCTGAGCACTCGGGAGACACGATCGGCGAGCAGGCCGAAGGTGATACCCCCCGAGCTGACGACGATGATCCGTCGGGGATCGATTTCATCATCCAGCCACCCATCACGGTTCGGCGAGGACAGCGTTGCAGCCTTCTCAGCCGGCATCCCGAACCGCAGCCGCAGATCGACCACAGGGATGAGCGAGGAGTGCAACGCCCTGTAACCCGGGACATACGCAGGCGACTGCGGCATTTCGACGATTTCACCGATACGAACCACTTCGCTCACATCGGAAATCGACAGGGCATAGTGTTCATCCCCGAGGTGAAAACTGACCAGATATCTCTCATCATCAAGCGCGGCTTCACGGGGCTGTGCAGGTACGATATTGTGCAGGCTGGGTATATCGCGGGAGTGATCCGGCGGCACTTCGGGCAACAACTTTTCTCCGGAGAGAATCATCACAACGCGCTCGCCCTCATCCAGGTGGGCCAGGCCACGCAAAAGAACTGTAAGGCGGCTGTCAAGCCCGGAAGGCGGATCGTTGATAGCACGCTTTTCAACGCGCAGGATTTCATTCACCTTATCGACGATCATACCTGTGACGTTGCCTGCATGGCGCACGACGATAACGCGCGTGTCAGCGCTGTGCTTGCTCGGGCCAAGGGCAAGGCGCTCGCGAAGATCGATGAGCGGCAGGATATTACCGCGCAGGTTGATGATGCCTCTCACGGCTCCCGGTGCGCTCGGAATGCCGGTCAACGTCTCCGGCAGGCGGACGACCTCCTGTACCGATTCCACCGGAAATGAATATTCCTCGCGATCCATCATAAAGCTGATCAACCGCTCGCTCTCTGCTTGTGCGGCCACATGTTTTCCTGTCATCGGCATTTCTCTGCTCAGCTCTGCAGTTCATCAGCCATGGCCGAAACCTCTTCCACAGCGATGGCCAGCTCTTCGATGCCCTGGTGCTGCTGGCGGGCTGCTGCCGCGGCTTCATTTGCTGAACTCGCTGCGCCTTCCGCGGTCACAGCAATATGCTCAATTCCGGTTTTTGCCTGGCTGACCGCCTGCACCGCGTTTTTGACATCATCACAGATCGACTGTGTCTTCAGCAGAACCTTCTCCATGACTTTTTCGACGCGGCTCAGGTTCTCGGTCGAAGCTCGCGCATCATCGACCTGGCGGTCCGCAGAAGTGCTGTAATCCAGCACATCGCGGGAGACGTTCCTGATCTGGTCATGGATATCGCTCACCAGGTCTTTGATCCTTGTAGCGTTCACATCCGAATCCGTTGCCAGGGCGCGGATATCCGATGCCACAACAGCGAAGCCCTTGCCGTATTCACCTGCACGAGCTGCTTCGATGGCGCCGCTGACAGCCAGCATATTGGTTTGCATGGCAACATTTGTGATAGCATCGACGATTTTATCGACCTCGCGCACGCGTGCTTCGAGTGCATTCACAGAAAGGGCCGAATCGCGGCTTGCTTCAACCGCTGAACGAATACCCTGGATGAGCTCTTCAATGTTCAGTTTGTTTCGCCCGAGTATCTTTTGCGTATTCTGAACCAGCTCGAGCGCCCGTTTTGCTTTGCCATCGATCTCAACGATATTACGTTCAATCTGTTTGATTGCCGCGGTCAGTTCTTCAGTCGCCGCTCCCTGCTGTTCGGCACCCTGAGCAATTTCTTCGATTGACGTCATGATCTGGCGTGAAGCAGAAGTGACCTCCTCCAGAGTTGCTGAAAGCTCCTCGGCGGCTGCAGCTAAAAGCTCGCTGTTCTTCTCCATGTCTGTGGATGTTTTGAGGTGTTCCGCCATGTGCGCCAGCTCATCCGTCGTGATCTCGATTTCATGCATGGCACGGGTTTGCTCATCGACGCCGAGGGATGCTTGTTCAGCAGCCGCTGCGGCCTGTTCGGATGCTGAAGCGACTTCATCCGTTCCGCGTGAAAATTGCGTGATCGCAGCTTGTATTTCCATAGTCAGGTCATTGATTTCGCCTGATGTCCGGGCGACGTTTTTCATATTTTCCTCGATCTCCCCGAGCTGCGCTGTTATCTCATCGCCTTTGCCGGCCTGCTCATCTCCCTGTGCCGCACTTTTTTTGATGACAACCGCAGCTTCCTTGACGTCCTTCTGGATGACGTGAATCAACTCACGAATATCACGCGCTGATTTTTCTGCACCTTCAGCGAGATTCCTCACTTCATCCGCAACCACAGCAAAGCCCAGCCCATGCTCACCGGCGCTGGCTGCTTCAATAGCGGCGTTCAACGCCAGAAGATTGGTCTGATCGGCAATCCCAGCAACCGTCTTGACAACCAGCCCGATTTCATCGGCCTGCTCCTCCAGTTTTGCTATCTGCTCCGCAGATGCAAGATTTTTCGCGGCCGCCAGTTTCACATTGCTGACCAAACGCGTGATATCTGCCGAAGCCATGGTGAGCAACTCCTGCAGTGTATGGATTTCATGCACACTGTTTTGCGCGGCCTGGGCGCTGTTTTCTGCGCTTCCGGCAAGTTCCTTCGCTGCTGCGGCTCCCTGTTCTGCTGCAGCACTGGCCTCTTCTGCACCGGCAGAAATCTGCTCCATCGCAATGTTCAACTGCTCAGCCGCTGCGTTCGCTTCAGCAGCTCCGCTGGCCATTTGCTCTACAGCCGCGGCGATGCGCTCTGCGGCCTGCTGGCGTTTTGCTGCCGTCCGGCTTGCAGCACGTTGGCGCGCGTGCTGCCGTTTCTCAAACACATCACTCTTCTTCTTTGAAAAACGCTTTTTACCATTCAGGCCTTTCGGGGGCGTTGCCAGTTTTGCCATTGCTTATACTCCTTAAACGTTGTCAATCACCGGGTTTGCACATCGCCAGGTCACACTCAGTCAGTTTGATTTAGAATCATCACCTTGAACGAAATTTTTCAGTTATCCTGCTCTCCTTACGTGGGTGCTGTTTCATGAACTGAGGATTATCGGCAGGTAAACTGAGCACCAGAGAATATGATGAACGCATAGTGATTTTCGGCCGGCCAGGCCATGCACTTAGCTTGAAATATTTATAACATTTACGAAAGAACGGCTCAACTGCATTTTTATCAATGTTTTACAACCAAGTACGTCTGGCCATCTATTTAGCTCAGCATGATTGCATTTTTTCAGCCAGCCCATTAGAGCACGGCACGTGCCAACCTCAGAACCGTCATTCCGGTTTCCCCGCAGGGGAAGACCGGAATCTCCCCGACTTCGGCATGTGACCGAAAAGATGAGATTCCGGCACGGCGCTGCGCTTGGCCGGAATGACACATGCCGGTATCCGGGCCAGATATGCAATTGAACTATTTTTCCAGTTATTCCCCACATTTCAGCCGCAAGGCAACGAGCAGCCCTTCGGGAGGCCCGCCGGGCTTCCCCCGGGAGACGGGTACTCTCTTTTCACGCCACATAAACCTGTACGCTCAGAACTGGGCGTCAGAAATCCAGCGCGTTCCCGCCTTCTGCATTCCCGTTCACCTCGCCGCGCTTGACTCTTTGCTTGCAGCCGAGTACATTAGCTGCCAACTCATCCTGCCATGCAGGCCCGGCAATGTGGTAAAAGCGCCGCGACCTGAATCCCGACAATATTTTCGGATCATATTTTCACATGCAAAACGAGACCACGACCGAGCTGATCGTCATCCGCCACGGGCAGTCTGCCTGGAACATCAGCAATCGTTTTCAGGGGCACATCGACACCGAACTCAGCGATGAGGGCAGGCAGCAAGCGGTGAAAGTCGCCGAGCACCTTGCCGCGGAACCGATCGAAGCGATCTACTCGAGCGACCTCCGGCGGGCGATGGAGACGGCAAAGCCCCTGGCACAAAAAAAAGGCCTACCCGTTCAGGCCGACACCTCGCTGCGCGAACGCAACATGGGTATCTTCCAGGGTCTGACTTTCCGGGATATCGCGGAAAAATTCCCGCAGGAATATGAAAAATTCATGACATGGGACCCGGACTATCTCATTCCGGAAGGGGAAAGCAGCCGGCAGAAATATGAGCGAACTGTCGCCTGTTTTCAAAAAATCGCCCGCGAGAATGCCGGCCGGACTGTCGCCGTTTTCACCCACGGTGGGGTGATCGATGCCCTGCTGCGCTTCATCCTGGGCATCCCGCTCAGCACGCCGCGACGCTACAAGAACTACAACGCCAGCATCAATCGTATCATCATCGATGAGCGGGGCTGGTTTCTCGGCACATGGGGAGAGATTCTGCATTTGCGCAGATGAGCCGTGCTGTCTTCTGCATTCAAAAACAAACACGTCCCGCAGGAGAAGTCTGGTTATCTACTCTCTCTGTTTGGGGCCGGAGCCGGGGTTGCACCGTAAAGGCGCTAAGAGCGCGAAGAAAGCTGTGCTGCAGTGAAAATCATAGCCACCACTTCCGACAAGGTGACTCTGTTTTTCAGCCATCGGCTGTTCGTACCAGAGATAAATGTCACCTTAATTTTCTTGGCGTCCCTGGCGCCCTGGCGGTTCAAAAAATGTACAGATGACATGCAAAATCTACAGCCAGAACGTTTGCATCGTTACAGAGCTGCGGT
>DRLW01000503.1 GCA_011375275.1 Bacteroidota bacterium | reverse complement strand
TTGGTGTCAACCACCTGAAAGCCTCGACCGGCAATGCCAAACACGCCTATTTCAGCGAAATCCAGCGCATCATGGATGTGATCGAATTCTCTTTTGATCACGGCGTCAAGGCGATGATGATGTCAACCCACGACCGGGCAATCGATGTCGCTGATGCCATCGTCAAAAACCCGAAGCTGAAGGATGATCTCGGCATTTATCTGCTGCTGCCTTATGCGGCCAAATACGTGCGCATGGCAAATGAGAAGGGCATTGTCAATATCATCACCGAGGCGCTGGGAGGCACCTCCCTCAAGGATAAGCTCGGCATGGTGGCCCGGGGGGGGATGGGCGTTCTGCGCAAGGATTTCAAAAAGATCCTCGTCACCCTGATCGATTTTGAAATGGCGCAGTTTAACAAACTCAACCTGAAGTCGGTTTTTCTGCACGATGTCCTGACAGACCTGATTTTAGGGTGGAATGCCCTCGATGCTCTGGAGATTTTCGCCGCGCACGTGCAGGAAAAGTACAGCGCCATCCCGGCGTTCTGCACCAAAAACCTGCCCAAGCTGATGCAGGGCCTGAACCAGATCGGGCTGGAAAATCCGTTGATCATGGCTTCGGTGAACAAGATCGGCTATCAGGTTAACCCCTCTCTCGATGCCTTTGAGCGCTGCCTGCATGAAAATCAACTTCGCCTGCTGGCGATGAGCACGCTGGCGGCCGGTTATCTGCGTCCGAAAGAGGCTTACGAATATTTGTTCAAGCTGCCGAATATCGCCTCGGTTGTGGTCGGTGTTTCCAACACCAAGCATGCTGTGGAGACGTTTGATGAAATCCGCTTCCGTATGCGTGAACGGGATGGCGTGACAGCCTGATGTCGCCCGGGCTTCGCGGCAGACGCCGGCGGAGCAGCACAGGGTGTGACACGAAAAAACTCATGAACCAGGCGGGATAATTTTGCCCAAACTATCAGGAGAGACGATCATCGCGGAGAAGAAAGCAAAATATCTCATCATCATCCCGACTTACAACCGCCGGGATGATCTGCGGGAAACCATTCGCAGCATGCCTTTTCTGCAGGACAGCGAAGAGTTCAAGCTGGTCGTCGTCGATGACCGCTCGACCGACGGCACTGCCGAGATGCTGCGCGAGCAGTTCCCCTTTGTGGATATCATCCGCAACGAGCAGCAGACCGGCCCGGCAGCCGGGCGCAACAAGGCCGCGTTCAGCTATGATGCTGAATATTATATCTTTCTCGACTCTGATATCGAAGTGCCGGCAGACTGGCCTGAGGTCATCCGCAAACACCTGTCGCCGCAGCGGGTGCTCGCCGGGAAAGTCGTCAATCTGTACAGCAAAGAAGTTGAGACCGGGCCGCGGCGCTCCACGTTTATCGGCGGCAGTGTTCCGTGCACACCGGAGCAGGCGAACGTCGGATCGAGCTGCCACATGGTTGTGCCTGCTGCCTGCTTTCGTGCGATCAAGGGATTTGACGAAGAGATTCCCTACTATTTTGAGGACAGCGATCTGAGCATCCGGGCCAACAAAGCGGGCTACCGCGTCACGTTTATCGACGAGGCAGTGGTGTATCACAAAAATCAGGGCCATAAACGCGGCAAGCGCATTCAGATGCACGTGCAGAACCGCACCTACGCCATGTCCAAGGCATACGAGAAGAATCCGCTGAAGCTCTCGGCCTTTTTTATCATCAACTCGGTCTGGGTTTTTCTGCAGAGCGTGCTGCGCATCGTGAAGATGGAGTTCAGCGACAGCCTGTACATTCTCAAAGGCTGGGTTTCGGGCAATCGCAAATTTCTCCGCCGGCTGGCCCACAATCACTGACCGCGTGGCCTGCTTTTTCCCGGCCGCTAAGTCCCTGCATGCCGTTCTTCCAAAACAGGCTTTGGGACGGGTGATAGAGTGTTTCGCTTGTGTGCTGCCGCGGAAGCGGTGTGACGGGAGAAAATGTCGATAGGCCCTGTTGTTGTGATTCTTATAAAAATTTCAGTTTTAATGAGAGAAGATGAAACGATCCCGAATGATTGTGGCCGGACTCGTTGCCCTCGGGCTGGTTTTCCGGTTATTTCTGCTCAACTATCGCTATGCGGTCTCTTTTGACGAACCGCACTACCTGCAGATGGCCGCCAGCCTGTTGCAGGGGAATCCCGCTGGTTTGCTGCATCCGTACTGGTCGCCGGGCTACCCGCTGGTGGCTGCGCTTTTCGGGATATTTACAGATAATTACGAATTTGCCGGACGTCTGGCAAATATCGTCCTCGGCAGCCTGACGATCATCCCGGTTTATTTGCTCGCCAGGCGGGTTTTTGATGAGACTGTTGCCTGCTGGGCGGCTGGCTTTCTGGCTTTTTATCCACCGCTGGCTTTTTTGCATACCACGGCGCTGGCTGAACCGGCCTACATGTTTTTCGGATTCTGGGCAGTCTGGCTGGGCTGGCGCGCGCTGGTTCGCAGGCGCTGGAAACCTGCTCTGCTGGCAGGTATGAGCGTCGGCATGGCCTATCTGACCAAGCCGGAAGGGATCGGGTTCATGCTGGTCTATTTTGCCGTCCTTGCTGTGATCATCCTGTGGCGGCTGCGGGGCCGGCGTCCGGTTGGCCGCTTCCGCTTCAGCCTGATGATGCCTGCCGGGTTTCTGCTGGTGGCCGGGTGGTATCTGCTGTATTTGCATTCCGAGGCAGGTTATTGGACCCTGAGCGCAAAAGGTGCTGCCAATCAACAGTTCGAGGCGACCTATTTTACCCCGGAGGATGACGATGTCTTTGAAAATATCACAGCAGACCGCACAGCGCTGCCCATGGATGAAATTTATCACACGGGAACATTTATAAAAAATACCGGCAGCACCGGTGCGAAAGTCCGCGTCTCTCCGGCTCTGCTTCTAAAAAAATATGTAACCAATTTCTTTCGCGTCCTGAAATACGGCGTGCCGGTATTGATGACCTTCCCGCTGCTGATCCTGTTCGGGCTTGGACTCTTCTCGCGTCCCTGGGGCAGGCGGAGCGCCGGTATCAGTCTCTATCTCCTCAGCTTTATCTCATTTTACTGGTTCGTGCTCGTCCCCATGTTTCACATCAATGAACGTTATCTGCTCAGCATGATGCCCCTGGCAGCCGTCTGGATCGCTGCGGGCTTTCTCGTTCAGGCGGAATGGTTCACCGAGACGATCCTGCACCTTTTTGACAGCGCCATCGTTTCGGCTGCCCGCTATGGTCTGGCGCTTGCCCTGCTCTTCGTGCTCGGCCTGGCGCTGGTGCCCGAGTTCGGCAAAGTGATGCAGCATTCTGCTGCGGGCCGCGAGGAGTGGGATGAACCGGTGGAGTTGAAACAAGCCGGCCTGTGGCTGCGACAAAATACCACTCAGCATCCGCCGGTCGTGGTCAGTTATAATAAAGCTGTGGATTTTTATGCGGGTAATTTTGACGTCCGTTCCGGAGTATCCTGGTCAAAGGATTCCCTCGAGGTTATTCTCGACTATGCCCGCTACCGCGGGGCCGGATATTTTGCCGCCAGTGAACGCTATTTGAACAAGTATCCCAATCTGGCGCCGCTGTTTTCCGGCACAGGCCCCGAAAGCCTGCAACTCCTGCACGAGGTCACCGGCCCGGCCGGTTATCGTGCACGCATTTTTACCTGGAAGGACTGAGTCTCATTTATGCGGGTACACTGGCTGCCGCCTCTGCTGCCCTTTGGGCAGGCTGTTTTTCTCGCGTTATGTCTGATTCTGGTTGCCGTCGCTCTGGTGCTGGCCAAAGACCGGCGCAGAGTGCTGCTCATGGCTGCAGTGGTTACCGGCGCGTGGCAAGGTGGATTGTGGCTGGCCCGGTTCAATACCGATATCCGCCTGACACATATTTTTCTCTTTGGCCTGTTTGTCTGGCAGTTTATCGAACCGCAGAAGCAGGTGTATTTTCGCAAACAGTACATGCGCATTCTGCTGCCGTGGAGTTTGCTCATCATCTGGAGTGCGCTGGCGATTACGCAGGCTCTGAACACTGATTATGCCCGCATGGGCCCGCTGACGTTTTTGATCGACGCCCTGGCTGTTTACGTCATGGTCAGCGTGGTGCGCACGCCACGGGATTTACAGTTTTTCCTGGTCGTGATCTGCTTTTCGGTCATCGGCCAGTCTGTGCTGGCTCTGGTGCAGTTCAAGTTTCATTTTTTCAAACTCGGTGTCATCGATGAGGCCGCCTCGTGGATGTGGTGGCGTGCCCGGGGCAGCTTCTTTCATCCCAACCACCTGGGCATTTTTCTGGCCTCGACGCTGCCGCTGGTTCTGCGCGGTTTGATCGGCGCCATCGCCGGCCGCGATAAAAAAATGATGTACATCACCAGCGCAGCTTTTTTGCTCGGTGGCGGCGGTTTGCTCGCCACCTTTAACCGCGGCTCCTGGGTCGGCCTGGCCGCCGGTCTGCTGGTGATGGTTTTCATGGATATGTTCGGCCGTGGTGGGAAGGTCAAGAAGGTGGCGCGTGGCATGCTCGTCGCCGGCATCCTCGTTGCGATGGCCGGCAGTGTCAAATATGGTGCTCTGATTCTCGACCGTTTTATCAATTCAGACCGGCAGGAGCAGGAAGCAAACCGGTCGATGCAGGCCGAGGAAGCGATTGCTCTCATCAAGCAGAAGCCGTTATTAGGCGTGGGCTACAAAAACGATATTTTTTATTCCAGCACGATCTTCGTGCACAACAACTACCTGCTCATCGCAGCGGAAACAGGCCTGGTCGGGCTGGGATTTTTTCTCTGGTTTCTGTTTGAATTCTGGCGCATGATCGTGCGCTCGGTGCGGTCGAAAATCCCGACGGTTTCGAACTACGGCAAAGGCTATGTCGCCGGAATCATCGCGTTTATGATCGCTTCGATTCCGGGGCCGGATTTCTGGATCAACGAGGGCGTGCAGATGCATTTCTTCGTGCTGGTCGCTTTTATGATCAGCATGCTGCGCATAGAAAATAAGCTGATCGAGCTGCAGCGCAAAAAAAAGCGCGAGCAGCGCATGGCTCAAAGAGCGGCGTCTGCTGCCAACCAGCAGAATGCTGCAGCCAATGGTTCGGAGAACGGAGCCGGGCCGCGGCCGTTTTAGCCTTTTTCCTCCAGCCCTGAGTTCATGCGCTGAAGCAGCCGGGCCGGATGAACCGAGAAGCGTGACTGGCACGAAGTCGCGTTTGAAAATTCTGAGCTTTTCAGGTTGTGATACTGGTTATCCACTTAACTCAGCACGGTTGCATTTTTTCAACCAGACCGAGTGACAACAGCACGTGCCTACCCCCGAACACTCATTCCGGTTTCCCCGCAGGGGAAGACCGGAATCTCCCGGGCTCAGGCACGTGGGCGAAAAGATGAGATTCCGGCACTGCGCTTCGCTTGGCCGGAATGACAGATGCCGGTATCTGAGCCGAGCCCGGTTTGCTGAGTTAACTGGATATCCGGAGGTTGTGATAAGAAAATCCATGCATTACGGCATACACAGGAGGTTTTAAATGGCAGTATTGTCTTACAGCAACGAGCATGAAGCCGGTGCTGCGATCATCAAGAACGGCAAGATCGTCTCGGCAATCAACGAAGAGCGCCTGTCCCGTGTGAAAAATCAGGATGGTTTCCCGGAAAAGGCCATCCAGTTTGTTCTCGATGCTTCGGAAACAACGCCGGATCAGGTCGAGCACGTGATCATTCCGGAGATCAGCAAGATCAAGGACATTTTCAGCAATGTGATCGTCAAGTATCCGCTCTATGTTTTCTGGAAACCGCGCGGGCTGAAAATCAAACCGGTGGATTATCTCCGCCAGCTTCTGTATTCCGGTTTGATTCTTTTGAAAACCTACCGCCGCGTTGTACAGGAACATGCCCGGGATGAGCGTAAACTGCGCCAGATGTTTCCGAAAGCCAGGTTTCACCGCGTCGAGCACCACATCGCCCATGCGGCTTCGGCATATTTCACCAGCGGCATGGACAAGGCGATCATCATCACCGCGGACTACTGGGGAGATTTCACCTCCACCATGGTCTCGGTCGGCAAAGGCAAGGAGATACGGCCCATCGCCCGCAGTTATTATCCCCACTCCCTCGGCCACTACTACGCCAGCCTCACGACCTGGCTCGGTTTCCGCGCCAATCGCCACGAAGGGAAAATCCTCGGTCTGGCCGCCTATGGCGACCCCGATGGCCCTGTTTATCATAAAATGAAGGACCTGCTGGTCACCGACGGCCTGACCATCAAAGCGCCGTTTATGATCGGGCGCATGTGGCACCAGAAAATCCCCTTTTTGAAGAACTGCCTGATGCGCGAGCTGGTGGAAAACTACCGGCGTGAGGATGTTGCCGCTGCCTTCCAGCGTCGTTTCGAAGAAGTGTTCACCGAACTGGTGCGCAATGCCGTACGCGAGACAGGCATCGACAAAGTCGTGCTTGCTGGTGGCGCTTTTGCAAATGTCAAACTCAACCAGCGTATCTATGAAGTGCCGGGCGTGAACGAGGTCTTCATCTATCCGAACATGAGCGATGGCGGTATCTCTCAGGGGGCAGCCCTGCATTTTGATATCAGCCAGAACGGCAGCACGGGCGGCAAGCTGCCCAATATGTACTACGGCCCCTCATATTCGGATGAGGAGATCGAAGAAGCTCTGAAAGAAAAAGGACTCGAGTACACGCGCTATGACAACGTCGAAGCTGAGATCGCCAAATTGATCGCCGACAACAAGGTTGTCGCCCGCTTCAATGGTGGTATGGAGCTCGGCCCGCGCGCCCTCGGGAACCGCTCGATCCTGTACCAGACCACGGACCCGAAAGTCAATAAATGGCTGAATGAGCGCTTGCAGCGCACCGAGTTCATGCCCTTTGCACCGGTTACCCTCGATGAGCACGCGGAAAAGTGCTACATCAACATCGAGGGCGCCCGCTATCCGGCAAAATTCATGACCATTACTTTTGATTGCACGGATTTCATGAAGGAAAAATCTCCGGCAACGGTGCATGTGGACGGCACAGCGCGCCCGCAACTGGTTACTGAAGAGGACAATCCGAGCTATTACCGGATTCTCAAAGAATATCATAAACTGACCGGCATACCCAGTCTGGTGAACACCAGTTTCAATATGCACGAGGAGCCGATCGTCTGCACACCGCGCGATGCGGTGCGCGCTTTTCTTCTCGGTCATCTCGATTATCTGGCCATCGGCAACTACATCGTTGCTTTCCAGGAGCAGAAAAGCGAAGACGCCAAAGCCGAGGAACTGAAGGAAGTGCCGTTCAAAGAGCTGACCTGAGCAGCGAAAAAGCTCATGCAACAGGACAATCAGCACGGAGCCGGAACCGGAACGTAACGGAGTGAGCTGTGGTCATAACATATTTCAACTATCTGTGGGATATCGATGGCATTTCCGCCGGGTCTGCGATCAAGGGCAAGGAGTTTGTCGCAGCGATCCGCAGGCTGGGGCACACGGTGCATCTGGAATGGCGCCTGCCGCAGCCGGATGGCACGGTAACGCCGCAGAAGAAGGTCCGCGAAGGATTGAAGCGCTATCTGCAGAACTATCTGCGCGAACCGAAAATCCTCGCCGCCAATATCCCGCACCTGTGGCAGGAGTATCGCATACTCAGGCTGCAGAAACCGGATATCTTCTTCCCCCGCCTGGAGTATGGCAACTTTTCCTGCCTGCTGCTGTCGAAAATGCTGGGTCTGCCCACGGTTGTCGAGGCTGATTGCCCGCCGACCCATGAGTGGAAGGAGTTTTATGCACAGGATGCTTTCCGCTTTGGTGATCTCTCGGTGAAATTAGAGCTTGCGCTGCTCAACCAGGCCGACGCCGTGATCACGCAATCGAACGCGTTGAGTGAGTACTATATCAGGCAGGGGGTGGCTGCAGAGAAAATTCACATGATACCCAATGCTGCCGATATCCGGAAATTTCAACCCAAACCACGGGATAAGGAGATAGAAGCCAGATATGACCTGAACGGCAAAACCGTCATTGGCTGGGTTGGCGCTGG
The DNA here is from genome assembly GCA_011375275.1 of Bacteroidota bacterium. GTDB lineage: Bacteria > Zhuqueibacterota > Zhuqueibacteria > Zhuqueibacterales > Geothermadaptataceae > Geothermadaptatus. The sequence goes on along the minus strand of DRLW01000503.1, from coordinate 3,900 downwards.
TGTGTCCTGGACCGGTATCGATGTGCTCATCGATGTTGCGCACCAGATTTTGCAGGAAAATCCAGATGTGGTGTTCATGCTGGTCGGAAGCAAGCAAACCATGGATTTCTTCGGCAGCCGCTTTGATGGAGCGCCCTACCGTGACCGGGTTCTGCCTGTCGGCATGGTGCCGCATGAAAAAATACCCGATTATGTTTCGTGTATGGATATCGTGCTGGCACCGTATCCGAAGTTCGATTTCTTTTATGCCTCATCGATGAAACTTTTTGAATATATGGCGGCCGGCAAGGCCATCGTAGCCACCCGCGTCGGCCAGATCGCCGAGGTGATCGACGAGGGCGAAAACGGTTTTCTCTTCGAACCGGATACACCGCAGGAGCTGAAGGGCAATATCGAAAAGCTGATTCATTCGCCCGAGCTGCGGGAAAAATTCGGACATAACGCCCGCCGGGAATCTGAAAGAGAATGGAATTGGGACCGCGTCGGGGAAAAGATGGTCGCTGTTTTTGAAAAAGTCCTGCGCGCACGGCAGAGCCGGTGAGTTGTGCACTCTGGCTCAGGATTTGCTCTGAACGCTCCGGTATCAGGATGATAAACCCGCCCGGGGCTGAGCTCACAGGATTCAGCACGATTTTGCCGCTGAGCTTACATTTTCGTAAGTAAAAAATGCCCGTATTGCACATCGTGCACACTACCGGCAAATTGTTGAGCCCTTCCCGGAATGCGGGAGCAGACGACTGATGGATATGAAATCCAAGTACGGTCAGACAACTATGGCTCAGGGAGTAAGCGCTATGGACGCAATCAGAGAAAAAGGTACTTTTCGGAAATTCATGCAGACAAAACACATGGTGTTGTTCGCTGCACTTCTGGCAGCAGGGACGATCGCAGCCCCGGTGCAGGCACAGCGCCACACCTATCCGCTGATCGGCTGGCAGTCTTTTGGCGGCGCGATCGTGGATTATTATTCGCGCTTCGATCTGATCATCAGCAGGCATACAGACGTGCGCTGGGCTCAGGAGATGAAACGCCGCAATCCCGATGTCCTGCTGGTGCCAACCTATGACTGGAATTCGGCGCAGTCACCCTTTATACCCAATTTCCCGGAAGAGTGGTGGCTGAAAAAGTCCAATGGCGATTACGTGTACGCCTATGGCACGTACAAGATGGCCAACCTGAGCGACATGTGCCCGCGCGCGAAAAGCGGCCCCATGGCCGGCATGACCTATGCCGAGTATCTGCCGATTTTCCTCACCGAGCTCGTCGATCTCAGCGTTTTTGATGGCCTGGCAACAGACGGCGCGTGGGGACACAGTGAGATGTACTGGATGTATAACCGCCCCCAGTTCGCCGATGTGGATATCGACGCCAATGGCGTGAACGACAAACAGCAGATGAGCAAAGATGCCTGGCTCGAACGCTGGCAGAATGGCATGGATACGATTCTCAACGGCCTGCGCGCGCGCATGCCGGAAGGCAAACTGCTCATCGTCAACAGCGGGAACTACCACAACTGGGGCTGGGAAGCGCAAAACGGCATCATCGTCGAAAAGCTGTACGGCTATTTCGATGATAAATTCACCTATGATTATTTTCAGAAATTTCGCGCCGGCAAGAATATCGACTTTGTTACTGTTGCCGATGGGTTGCCCTATAAAACTTATCCGGGCCTGCCTGAACGCACGAAAGATGATTTTCAGGGCATGCTCTTCGGATTGGTCACTTCGATGTTCAACGATGTGTATTTCAGTTTTCAGAACGTCGAAGCAGGTGAGCACTACTGGAGCCACTGGTATGATGAGTTCGAGCTTGATCTCGGCATGCCGATTGGCCCGCCCAAGGAAATCCGGACCGGTCTCTGGGTGCGTTTTTTTCAGAAAGGCGTGGCCATCGCCAACAGCAATGGCCAGGATCACGTTGCGACGGATGCTGATCTGCGCCGGTTCAGCGAGTATTCCGGGCCATACTATCGCTTCCGTGGCGGCCAGAACCCGGACTACAACAATGGCGCTCAGTTTACTTCCGTCGAGCTGCAGGGGATGAAGCTGGATAATCGTTATTTTGGTGACGGTATCATCCTGCTCAATCAGCCGCGTACGGTTATCGCCGATATTATCATCGATAATTCGGACTCAGGTACCTCGCCCGGATCAGACCCCGCCGAACTGCGCAATGGCTTTCAGCAGTCGCAGAACTGCAGCAATGATGGCTACACGGTTCGCTGTTCCGGCTGGCTGAATACATACCGAACGGCAGAGGCAAATCCCGGCCCTGCCCGTGCCATCTTCCGGCCGACCATCGGTGTGGCCGGACTGTATGATGTCTATGAGTGGCATCCGGCACTCAGCGGCGGTGCGACCAAAGTGATTCACTATGTCGTGTCCAAAGACGGCCAGAAAAGTTTTGTCGTCAACCAGCAGCAAAACTCCGGACGCTGGAATAAACTCGGGACGTTCTATTTCGAGCGTGGTTCCAATGGTCGGGTGGAAATTTCAGCCAATGGTGCCGATGGTGTCGTCGCTGCTGATGCGATCAAATTCGTCTATGTCGGCGAGGACGCAGACCGGGATACCACGCCGCCGGATACACCGCGCGGCGTCAAAGTGAGAATTGAGAACCAGTAAACAGAGAAGAGGGCGAGCTGCGAAGTTCATCATTTTTTAAAGTTTACCTGCTGGTGATGGCAGGCAGTGTGGCCGCCCTGCTTTTTTTGCTCTTCGGGGCGAACGAGGGCTTGAGAACCCGGTTGAAAGAGACGCCTGTCCTAGGTCCTGCCTTAACCCGGGTCTATCGATCCATCCAGACAATTTCCGAGCAAAATCGCCGGCAGGAGTTGGATTATCTCTATGATAATGAACCCCGTGCTCTGAAAATTACGGTGAGAACGCGCAGACCGGTGCTGCGCTTTTCGCCGTTTTGGGGCGGTTTTGGCCATGATCAGTTCTATGCTTTTGCCGCTGAACCACGGTACCGGGCTTTTCTCGAGCTGGTGCGCACAGCCAATGCCGGCCGCCCGGTGTTTCGCTGGTGGCGGGCGCACAATATCTTTTCAGATTTTGACACAGCGTGGGGTGTTCCCTCGGGCGGTATGGTCTATCGCGAGGATGCCCGGGGACGTCCGGTCTATGACTTCACCCGCGTCGATGCGGTGTTCGATGCAATCCTCGCTGCCGGGCTGACGCCCATCGTCGAGCTTGGTTTCATGCCCCGCGCCCTTGCGGCGGACAGTACGCGTACCGGGGACTGGGGAGCGGCAATCGTTTCGCCGCCCCGCGATTATCATGCCTGGAGTGCGCTGGTCGAAGCGACGGTCCGCCATCTCGTGCAACGTTACGGCGCTGAGCAGGTGCGCACATGGTATTTCGAAGTGTGGAACGAGCCGGATTATGTCGAGCAGTTTTGGGTTCCGGACCCTGATGCCCCGGAGCGCGCGGATGTGGCGGCCTACCTCGAACTCTACCAGCAGACACGGGCTGCGGTAAAAAAGGTCGATAGCGCGCTACGCGTGGGTGGCCCGGCTCTCGCGGGTTGGCCTTATTTTCTGCGTGCATTTACCGATGGACTAAAGAGTGATGAGATCGATTTTTTCTCCTTTCACCGTTACGGCGATGTTCACCGGGATATTTTGCCCAATCTCGGAAGCCTGATCAGGGATGCCCGGGGCAGGCAGAAGGGCCGTTTTGCGCAGGTACCCTATCTCCTCGATGAGACAGCGCCGGTCGCGTTTACCAAAGAGAGCTGGAAAAGCACGGCACACACCGCCGCCTGGTACGCACGGCTGGTGCACGGTTTTCTCGAAGTCGCCGCGCAGCAGGGCAGCGGATTTTTACCTGAAGCCGTGGTTTACTGGAGTGATATCGGCAAGAATTTCAGCAACGGCGACGGCGCATTGGCCAGCAG
>DRLW01000502.1 GCA_011375275.1 Bacteroidota bacterium | reverse complement strand
GGAAGACCGGAATCTCCCTGACTCAGGCACGTGCCAGAAAAGATGAGATTCCGGCACGGCGCTTCGCCTGGCCGGAATGACAAATGTCTGAAACTGGCCAGGCCTGGTTTGCTGAGTAAACTGGATAGCCGGATTAGCAGGCTCATATTTAAAATAAAAACAATATTTTGCCACTAAAGAATATTTTATTCTTATTGAGTGATTCGCTCAGATCAGGCAACAAAAAGCCTGAGCACAGCACGTGCCTTCCCCGGGCTCAGGCATGTGCCGAAAAGATGAGATCCCGGCACTTCGCGTCACTTCGGCCGGAATGAGCGTGAGCCGAAGTGATGTCAAGCCCAGTCTCAAACGGTGAAAATCCTACCTGTGCGCTGCCGTTAGCGTACAGAAATCGCATCTCGAATCCGCCAATGGCGGAGTACGTAGCCAGGGTCGTTCCGCAAGGAGCGGCGGTGAAGTGGCCAGGATGCGACACTCCGGGGGGAGTCATGTTTCGGCCGTCCGGATCAAGTGCCAACCTCCTCATTCTGGCGAAGCACCGGGGAGTCAGGAACACTCCTCACCACGTCAGGTGTTACGGTTACTGACGGGTTAAGGGCGGTGGTTGATGGCTTCACCTGAAGAAAATGGCTCGACATCATGACCGGTTGATATCCCACGTTGTCCACAGGCAAACTGTAGCCAGCAGCGAGCCTGGGGTAGGGAGCGATATAAGGAAACGAAAATCGCCTCCGGTAACGGAGCTTGTCCCGATGCAACGGTGCGTGCCCTATCTCCTGCGCAGGTACGCTTCAGGGAAGTCAGCGAGCCTAAAGTAATCCCATAGGTCTGTGACCAACGGGACGAAAGGGCTCACCAATAGCAGTGCAGCATCGCGATTTAAGGACAAACGGTGTCAATAACGGCCTTGGTCAGGCATGTTAGCCTGCGCTGGTCTCTGCACCAAAGAGATGCCCACCCTTTCAGGGCAACAGCAAAGATCGCTAAAGAAACCGGCTGAGAAACCGGACACCGATAACTAAACAGGAAACGATGCTGCCGAACCCAATATGTTACAGGAGACACTGCCCGTGAAAGCGCGTAAAGCTCATTCGCTGACCGGCAGAATCACAAACGACCTGATGATAAAGGCTTTCAAAGCGGTCAAGAAAAATCGTGGCGCTGCAGGCATCGATAAAACTTCTATATCGATGTTCGAAAAGCAACTCGAACAAAACTTGACCAGACTCATGAAAGACCTCAAATCCGGCGCCTATCAGCCAAAGCCACTCAGGCGGAAGCTGATTCCAAAAGCGCAAGGAAAATTCAGGCCGCTGGGTATCCCAGCCGTGCGAGACAGAGTGGCACAGGAAGTGATCAGAAAACTGATCGAGCCATACTTTGAACCGCACTTCTCGGAACTCTCTTTCGGATTCAGGCCGAATCGGAGCTGCCATCAGGCCATCAGGGAAATGCTGAAGTTCTGGAAGCAGGGATATTGCATCGTCCTCGATGCCGATATCCAGGGCTTCTTCGACAATATTCAGCACGAACTGATTATCGACCTGGTGGCCCAAAAGATCGCCGATGGCAACATCTTGAGAACTATCCGGAAATTTCTCAAGGCCGGTGTCATGGAAGATGGTGTGCTCAAGAAAACTTCTATGGGCACCCCGCAGGGCGGAGTCATCTCTCCCTTGCTGGCTAACATCGTCCTGGACGTCCTCGACAAGGAACTGGCCAAAGCTGGGTATATCTTTGTCAGATATGCCGATGATTTCCTTGTCCTTGCAAAGTCTACACCGGACTGTGAAAAGGCGCTCGATCTCGTCCAAAGCGTCATCGAAGAAAAGCTCCAATTGAAACTCTCACCCGAAAAGACGAAGATTACTTCGTTCAAAAAGGGCTTCGAGTTTCTCGGCTTCTTCTTCTCTACTAACGGCGCATCTATGCGGACAAAATCGGTGGAGAAAATCAAGGAGAAAATCAAGACGATCACCATACGGTCTCATAACATCTCCGACGAAACCATCCGAAAACTCAACCGAGTGACACGCGGGGTAGCCAATTATTATCTCACCGACTTCAGCACCGTGAAGACGCAGTTCTCTCACATCGATGGCAGAATCCGAAAAAGGTTGAGATGCATGAAGAAAAAAACGCATCTCTGCAAACGACAACCGTCGTATCCCAAATCGATTCTTCGACCGAAAAGGACTGCTCTCCCTTTACGAACTTACGAAAGGCAGTCAAAGAACATAGACGGGTTTCCCCTAAACGGGGCAATGCTAAACGGACGGACAGACAAACCGTCTCAGGAGTCGCCCGGTGCGGGAAAGCCGCACGCCGGTAAATATGGGGAACTGACCCCATCGCGACAACGGGGAGGGGGTGGTGAAAGCCTCCCCCTTACCCACTCGGTTCTGAGGTTGGCACGTGCCGTGCTCTAGCAGGCTGGCTGAAAAAAAGCAACCGTGCTGAGTAAAATGGATAACCTGCTTTTCGGGACACGCGATACTCTCTGCCCTAGAATGGTATCACCCGCCGGTACTCTGCTCCCGGCCGTCCTCAAAAATCCCAGCCAAAAAAGAACTGTGTTTTCCACTCGCGGTCATGGAAAAAAGAGTAGCCCGAATCCGAGCGCAGACCGTGCAGGGAAAAGACTCTGCCGACATCATAGCGCAGCACCAGAAAACCGCCGACGCGCAGGCGGATGCCGAGCCCATAACTGCCGAGCACTGTATTCAGCCGGCTGTCCCAGGAATTCCCAAGATCGACGAAAGCCGCGCCGCGGATTGCGCTGAAACCCAGGCCGCCAAAAGGAAACGAAACGATGAAGCGATCGATAAAGGGAAAGCGCAACTCATTGCTGATCAAAAACGATTTTTTGCCCCAAATCTGCCAGCGCGGGTAGAGACGCAAATCCCAACTGCCACCCAGGAAAAAAGGCAATGCTTCCTTGCCCTGGTTGATCGCTGTGTACAGGCGTGTGGCCAGGGTCATGCGCGTGCTGAGGCGGAAATATCGCCGGTAGTCTGCGATGATGGTGTAAAAATTGACATTCGATTCCCACACGTCCAGGGTGTTGCCGATGGTGAAATTGAACCGCTCGCCGTCCAGAGGCCCGGAAGCGCCCCACAGAGAATTATCCCCAACCCAGGAAACGAAATTGGACACCAGCAGAGCGCGACGATCGATGAGCCCGAAGATATTTTTGTCGGACACGCGCACATTCAGGCTGCCTTCGATGCGCTGAAAGACCGACAGCGGATAGCTCACCGATGCAAAGCCGCCATAGCGGCGCTCGTAGTAAAATCCCTGCGCATAGTTATAGTACGTGCCGGCAAAATGATAGCCGCCGATCGCGGTGTTCAACCTTTTGCTGAGATCGACGCGGGTCACAGCCACGTTAAAGCTGCCGAGAAAATCATCGCGGGTCTGTGCGGTATTGTAGATGAGAAAATAGTACTGCTGATTGCCGAGCATATCGCTCATGGCCAGTTGTGCACCACCGGAAGTGCCGAAAATCGGGTCCTGGGTGATCTGGCTCTGAGCGACGTCGAGATTGAACTTTTTGCGATAAACCACGCTCGACAACGATGATTTAGCGGCAAAACTCGGGATTTGCCAGGGCGGTGTCAGGGTGAGCAGGCTGTCACGCCGGGCGACCTCTGCTTTATCGTAAAGAGAAGCGACATCGCGCAGGCGGCGGAGCTGAAAGGAGAAATTCTCGAAGGCGGTAAAAAGCAATGAGCCGTCATCGCTCCACTCGGGGTCAAAAGCGCCGGTGGTGAAATGGGTGATCTGGCGCAGGGGCTTTTCGCCATAAAACGCCGAGGGGAAAGGGGGCTGGTGTCCATCCCGGAGCATTTCGCTGCCGGCTGAGAGCAGCGCGAGCTTGTCCTGCGGCCGGCGCACAGCCCAGATATTCGGTGTGCCGGAGCGATCGGAAACAAAAGCGAGCATGGAGCCATCAGCAGACCAGGCGGGCGTGACATCTTTTGCACTGCCGTAAGTCAAAAAGTAGATATCATCGCCGGCGAGGTCATAGATAAAAATATTGTACGCCCCCTCCTGCCCGAACCGGG
>DRLW01000501.1 GCA_011375275.1 Bacteroidota bacterium | reverse complement strand
GCAGTCAGCAGCCAGGCGATCTGTTCGCCGGCTGGCCCGGTCTCTTCCCCCCTGTTGGCAATCACAGTCTCGAAACCGCGCGCCAGCCGTTCCCGGCCGATGCGCATCAGCTCCTCATGGCTGATGTTTTCCTGATATTTGAATGTGACCATGTGCAGGGAGGGATACTTTTTTCGCACGGCATCGATGACTTTTGGGGTGCTGACCAGTTCGATATTTTTCAGCGCACCGCCGCTCGGGGTTTTACCGGGCAGGACAGTCCGCGGGGCATAATCCGCCACAGCAGCCGAAAAAACCGCCGCTGAATAGGGCTTGCTGCCGAGCTCTTCCATCACAGCATTCTGGTACTCATCAAAAGTCGAAACAACGCGGCAGGGCAGATAATCAGGCGGATGGTACGAGTTGGTACCATGAATCAGCAGCACATCCGCGCCACGAAACGCCAGCTCCTCAGCGATTTTCGTACCCAGCTTGCCGCTGAAGCGATTGGTGATACGCCGCACGCTGTCTATGGGTACGGGTGTTGGCCCGCCGGTCACCAGCACCGGCATTCCCCTGAGCGGGGAGCGGCTGAGGGAACGGCACACCTCGAGCACCAGATGCTGCTCATCCGGAATGTTGTGCTTGCCGTAATCTTCCCGTGGTGGGATAATACGCACACCCATAGCGTCGAGGGTGCGCAGAGATTCTGTCAGAATGCTGTTGTGCATGCTGCCGTGCATCGTGGGCGCAATCAGCACACGGCATTCGCCGCGCTCCATCTTGCCCAGCGCCGAAGCCATGACCGAAGTCACCAGACTGTCGGCAATGCCGTGGCGGATTTTATTGATGGTGTTATAGGTGGCAGGAGCGATGAGATACGCATCAAAAGGGGTGCTGTCGCTCAGATGTTCAGCCGCTGCGGTCAGGCGGGTGACGACCGGGTGCGTTGTGCTCCACTCCAGTGTGTCGGTTGTGGTGTAGCGCAAACCTTCCTGCGAAATAAAGGCGACAACCTCTCCCCCCTGGCGCCGCAAAGCCCGCGCGATCATCGGCGCCTTCATCGCGGCGATTCCGCCGGTAATCAGCAGGGCAATGCGCTTCCCCCGCAAGTGTGTACCATCGAGAGGGACATCGTGATCACCCAATTGTGAGGGCGGCGGGGGGGTAAAATTCCAGTCCGACATTTGTGCCTACCGTTCTTTTTGTGCGCAGTGTGCTCGTTTTTTCTGAACTGAAAAATACGAAAAAACATCGGTGATTCAAATGCGAAAGTAGTGGCAGCACAGGTGGTTCAGGAAAATTATCGTCCGGGCAGCAAGTCATGCTCACTGAAGCTTGCTATTGAACACAACTCAGGGTATTCCGTTAACTCAGCAAACCGGGCCCGGCTCAGATACCGGCATGTGTCATTCCGGCCAGGAGCAGCGCCGTGCCGGAATCTCATCTTTTCGCCCACGTGCCTGAGTCAGGGAGATTCCGGTCTTCCCCTGCGGGGAAACCGGAATGACAGCTTTGGTACAGGCATGTACTATGCTCTGGCGATTGGCTGAAAAAATGCAACCGCGCTGGGTTAAGTGGATAACCAGTAGTATGCTGTGATAATATATTGATATTATCTGACCTGCACATCTGCAGTCATCAAAGTTGCAGTGCAACCCAATTTAGGTTATAGCACGGTGCGGACAGATAGAGATAAAAAATATCCACGACAACCTGACAGCAGCATATATTGAAAATTGCCTTTGCCTGCTGCTTTTTTTGGTCCAAAAATAAATCCACTTCAGTAGCACGAACGTCTGGCTATCCATTTGACTCAGCTTTAGGGGCCTGGCTCAGAAATCGTCCTCTGTCATTCCGGCCAAGCGCAGCGCAGTGCCGGAATCTCATCTTTTTGGTCACGTGCCTGAGTCTGGGAGATTCCGGTCTTCCCCTGCGGGGAAACCGGAATGACCGTTCTGGGGTCGGCACATGCTGTGCTCGGGTGGACTGGCTGAAAAAATGCAACCATGCTGAGTTAAATGGATACCCGGAGCACGAACGGGATAACCTCATGGTTTTTCATTCTCATGTCAGAAACGATGAAAACGTTCTGGCTCCTGAGGTTGAATATCATCCGTGCTTTTTTGTGAACCCGAAGTGCCCGATGGACACGAAGTAAAACAAGAAGAAAGGCCAGGAACTGCTGTTCCTGATTTTTCGATACTTCAGCTTTCTTCGTGCCTTTCGTGACCTTCGTGGTGATACCCGGCTTCAGCCCAAAGCTGAGCGGACGGGATAACCCGACACGAGCCGGACAATATAGAGGTAAAAAATGTCTATGAAGACCTGACACCAGATCCTGAAAAGTGTATGTCTCAATCCATACAAACAGCTCTGTCTGATTCCGGTTATCCAGTTAACTCAGCAAACCGGGCCCGGCTCAGATACCGCCATGTGTCATTCCGGCCAGGCGCAGCGCAGTGCCGTACTCTCATTTTTTTGGTTACGTGCCTGAGTCCGGGAGATCCCGGTCTTCCCCTGCGGGGAAACCGGAATGACAGCTTTGGTGTAGCCACATGCTGTGCTCTGGCGGACTGGCTGAAAAAATGCAACATTGCTGAGTTAAATGGATAGCCAGACTATCTGATGCTTTGTTGGTCCAGATAATAAACCGCTCAGCTCAGGATAAATATCTCAGGTTAAAAACTTCTTGCTTTTACCGTGCAAAAAAACCATTTTCTAACAACCAAAAAGGTTTAAAAACTGCCATTCAACGAAATCAATTGAACTCGTTCTCTTTGGAGCACCATGCAGCATCTGATCCTGATCGGTGACATCATCGCCTCGCGCCGGCTCCCTGATCGCAAAGCCACGCAGGAAAAACTCGCCGCCACGGTTGCGCATCTCAATCGCCGGTCCGTGCATGCACTGAGCTCGCCGTACACCATCACCCTGGGCGATGAATTCCAGGCTGTTTTCCACTGTGCAGACACTATTTTTCACGACGCCGTCTCCCTGTTGCTCGCCCTGCACCCGGTTCAGATCCGCTTTGCGTGGGGGCTCGGCAGTCTCGAGACGCCACTCAATCCCGACATGGCGATCGGCATGGACGGCCCGGCCTTTCACCACGCGCGCGCAGCCATGACTGCCCTGAAAAAAACGCCACACCTCTTTACCATAGCCGGAGAACCGCTGCAGCACCCCGGCCTTGCCGAAGCAAGCCTGCACCTGATTTCCCATTCGCTGCACAAATGGAAAAAAAACCGTCTGCATGTGTTCTCCCTGCTGAGCGAAGGCATGGCCGTGAAAACCATCGCCCGGCGTCTCGGCATCTCTGAGCAGGCGGTTTACAAAACCATCGATGCCGGCGGTCTGCGCATCATCCTGAGCCTGTTCGAGGAATTGGCGCTGCTCATCAACGAAAGTCTGAAAGAAAAATGACTGCTGAATTTTATTCTTACGCGACCGTCGTTGTGCTGTCGCGGCTGGTCTTCCTTTTTCATGAAAACGAGCTCACTGCGATGCGCAGTGGAATCATGCTCTCGCTCCAGCTCTTTGCCCTGCTCCTGTTCACACCGGGCTGGCTGCTGTTGTTTGCCGCTGCAGCCCTGCTGCTGGTCACCCTGTTGCACTACAGGCTGGAAAAGCGCTTTGCAAACCGTCTGACCGAAATACGGCTGGCGGCTCTGGCCGTGCTGGTGGTGCTGCTGAGCCTGCTCTTCTCCGAAGCTGCCGGCCTGCAGTTCAACACATGGCTCCTGGACAAACTCGCGCACGCATCGCGTTTTTTTCTGCTCGCACCAGCCAGTTGGTGCCCGCGCTGCAGCGTGGTTATTTTAGGAGCTGCACTCTGTCTGAACGAACTCAACCTGGTGGTTCGTTATGTTTTCAAAAAAATCGACCTGCAGCCCACGAAACAGGAAACAGACAGCCAGTTGATCAGCATCGATCGCAGTGAATACCGCGCAGGCTGGATCATCGGCATCCTCGAGCGGCTGATCGTTTACATCGCCGTACTCAGCAACCAGGTAGCTGCCATCGGCTTTGTGCTCGTGGCCAAGGGCTTCACCCGCTTCAAAGAGCTGGACAAACGCCGCTTTGCTGAGTACGTGCTCATCGGCACGCTGCTGTCGATGCTGCTGGCGGCATTGACAGCGCTTCTGGTGCGCGCCGGCATCTGAACCGGCGACATCACACTCCTTCTGCCTTCTTCCTGCCCCAGCCGTCAAATGCGTCGTAAAATACGGGAATGACGACCATAGTCAAAAACGTCGAAGCCGTCATACCGCCGATAACAGCGATGGCCAGGGGGGAAAAGCGTTCGGCACCGAGCGCCCATTCCAGCGCCAGCGGAATCATACCGACGATAGTCGAAAACGAGGTCATCATGATCGGGCGGAAGCGCGTGGCCACGGATTCCACGATCGCGGCACGCCTCTCCTGGCCCTGTTCCCGGCGCTGGCGAATGAAATCGATCAGAATGATCGAATTGTTCACCACAATGCCCACCAGAAGAATCAGGCCGACCATCACCGGCATGGATACCGGCTTGCCGGCCAGCCAAAGAGCAATGCCCACGCCGATCAGACTCAGAGGAATCGACATCATCACCGTGAGCGGATGCAGGAAGGAACGGAACTGCGCCACCAGCAGCAAGTAGATGGCCAGCATGGCTACCGCCAGTGCTCCACCGAGCTCCCCGCGCGCTTCGGCGACATCGCTGTTTTCTCCTGCAAGACTGACCTCATAACCCTGCGGAACGGTCAGCGATTGCAGTGCTTTTTCCACGTCCGCGGTGACGAAGTTCAGCGCCCGCCCTTCGTGCAAGGCGAGCAGCTCCAGCTTGGGCTGCAGGTTTTCGCGCGTCACCAGCCCCTGCAGATAAACTTCACGGCCACGCGCCACAGCACCCAGGGGCACGACGCTGCCATCGCGGGCGGAAACCGTACGCACGCGGAAGGCATCCCCCTCCTGGCTGCGGAACTGTTCAGCATAGCGCACACGGATGGGCGTGTCATCACCTTCACCACCGCGATAGATACCGGCCGGTATGCCGTCCAGAGCCATCGCCAGCTCGCGCGCGACAGCCGCAGGCGAAAGGCCAAGCTCGCGGGCGCGCTTCTCGTCGATGGTGATCGCTGTATTGCGCTGGTCCAGCCGCCAGCTCCGGTAAGGGTTGACCACGCCATCGACGCGGCGCAAAATCTCCAGTGCCTGTTCGCCGAGCCGGTCCAGTACCAGCGGGTCTTCCCCTCTGATACTGACGATGATCGACGAAGCGGTCGTGGCCTTGGCCGTACTGCCAGCTTCGCGAACGACCAGATTCTGAATATTGGGGATCCGCGCCAGCTTGCGGCGCAACCGATCCTGGATCTGCCAGATGGTTTCCCGGCGTTCCGTACGCGGTGTCAGCGTGATGGCGATATAGCCCTGAGTCGGCCCCTGCACCCCGCCGCCGGCAAATGAATGCATGCCGGTCTCAAAACCCATCTGGTTGGAAATCAGCACGATTTCCGGCTCTTCCATCAAGACGGCTTCGACGTGCTGCATCACTTTTTCGGTTTCATCGAGGGAAGAACCAGAGGGCGTTTCGACGATGATAAAACTCGAACCGCCATCCATCTTGGGAAGCAGCTCCATGCCGCGGAAGCGCAGAATTACCAGGGACAAAACGAACAGAACCGCGACCGTAAGGAAAACCAGCCAGCGCATGCGCAGCGATTTCTGCAGCAGGGTGATGTAGAGATCGCGCAGACTGTCCATCATCCGGTTCCAGGGTGCGGTGATTTTTTTTGCCAGGGCTTCGGTTTTGCCACCCTCTTTGGTTACCAGGGCGGTGAGAATCGGCACCAGCCCGAGAGCGACCAGCAGGGATGAGACAAAAGCGATGATCAGCGTCGCAGCCAGCGGGCCAAAAGTTTTGCCGACAAACCCGTACAGAAACAGCAGCGGGATGAGCACGATCAGCGTGGTGGCAATACCGGCGATGACTGCAAACTGAATTTCCGAAGCACCGGCCAGCGCCGCTTCTTCCGGGGTGAGTTTGTCTTCGTGATAGCGCCGGGTGATATTTTCCAGAATGACCACTGCACCATCGACCACCATGCCCACGGACAGGATGATCGCTGTCAGGGTGACCATGTTGACCTCGATATCGAATAACTTCATCCCCGCAAAGGTGAGCAGAAACGACATGGGCATGGAGATAGCCACGACCAGACCGCGATTCAGGCTGCCGAGGAAAAGAAAAATCACAACAGTCGCCAGCAACAGCGCCTGCCAGACACTGCCGAGCATATTGCTCACCACCAGCTCGGTAAAGGAGGCTGCCTCCTCGGCTTCGATAACTTCGATATGCTGAAAGCGCTCAGCAAGCTCTGTGAACTTCTGCCGTGACAGGTTGACCACTTCCACGGTGTTGGCATCATCCTGTTTGAAAATCTGCATGGCGATGGCCGGCTGGCCGTTGACACGGAAACGGGACTGATCCTCACCTGCGCCCCGGGTAACCGTGGCCACATCTGCGATACGGATGCGGTAGCCGGCCGGGGTCGTGAGCGGGATATCCGCCAGCTCCTGCACTGTTCGGCTCTGCTCATCGACACGGAAAGTGTACTGCCGGCCGCTGCTGCGGATCTGCCCGGCCGGGGCACTGATGTTATGGCTGCGTATGGCCTCGACGATCATGGGCAGACGGAGTTTGTGGGCTTCCAGACGGCTGCGATCGACGCGAACCGAAATCTCCGGCTGGTATCCGCCGAAGACATCCACCAGAGCCACACCCGGCACGCGCTGCAGCTCCGGGGCCAGCTCGTCTTCCGCCGTTCGCCGAACCTCGACGAGATCATCCCCGCGCAGGCCGACGGTGAGAACCGGACGGCTGCTGGTGGAGAATTTGATCACCTGCGGTTCGCCGATCTCCCGCGGCAGTTTGGCGCGGATGCGCGAGATGGCATTTTGCACGTCCACGGCAGCGAGATCGACGGATATGTCGTAACGGAACTCGATCGCGATCAGCGACAGCCCGTCCTGTGAAGTGGAGGTCACCCTGTACACCCCTTCGAGGGCAGCGGTCTCTTTCTCGATCGGATCAGAGACCAAATCCGCAACATCCTGTGCAGCAGCACCGGGATAAGGCGTCAGTACATTGACCAGCGGTGGTGCCGTATCGGGGAAAAGCTGAATCGGCAGGCTGACATAGGCGAGCACTCCGAAGAGCACAGCAGCGATCGAAAGCGCGTATGCGGTATAACGGTTTTTCAGGGCAAATTCCGGCAGATTCATGGCTGTACCTCCCTGCTGGCGACACTGAACACCGGCACGCCGTCTTTGAGGCCACTCAGGTTGCTGATCGCTACAGCATCGCTGCCGTTCCACGGAAATTTGACTTCGACCCAACCATCCTGCTCGATGCCCAGCTCAACAGGCTGCAGGATAGCGCGGTCAGCCCGAATGAGGAAAAGATGCGGGCGGGTGTCTCTGCCGGCGATTGCACTCACCGGCAGAGCCAGCGTGCTGTTGCTTTCCTGCAGGATGAAATTGACATTCACCGAAGCACCGTTGCGCAGTTTATCAACCAAAGAGTCGGCAATGGCGATTTTGACGGTATAGATGCGCGCCGGCCCTTTGCTGGTCGGGGCAACTTCCGAGACGCGCGCCGGAAAATACTGACCAGCACCATATTCGACCTCAACCGGAGTGCCCACAGCGATACCGCGTTGCAGGTCTTCCTCGATCACGTCCGTCTGAATTTCCAGATTGCTGCGGCCGAGCAACAAGATCGGCTGGCCCGGCATGACGCTCTGCCCCGGCTCGACAAACCAGCGCAGCACTCTGCCGCTCACCGTGGCTTTTTCACGGGTTTTCGCCAGCCTGGAGTTGACCTCGGCCAGGGCTGCCGTTGCCGAGGTGCAGGCGCGCCGGCTCGCTTCCATCTGCTCGCGTGGCAGGGCCCTGGCTGCCACCAGACGCTGGTCTGCCTCGTAGCGGCGACACCAGTAGTCTTTTTCTGCCTGAACTTTCCGCACCGCGGCGCGGATTTCCGGGGCATCCAACTTGGCGATAATCTCTCCCGCCTGCACCGCATCGCCCTCTGCAAAAGGCATTTCAGTGACCGTGCCTGCAACCCGCGCGATGATTTTCACCTCATCCTGCGAACGTACAGTCCCAAGGTATTCCAGTTGCTGGCTGAGGGTCATCTTCTGCGGTAAAATCGTCCGCACCGCAACCGGCCGCGGCGCCTGCTCATTCTCTCCGGACGAACCGCACCCGGCAAACACTGCCGCGAGCAATACCAGACCCGCGATAGTGAGTTTGCTTATGGTTTTGTCATATGTCGTCATGGTTATGTGCTCCTTTTTGGCTGATTTACTCTTAACCCATGGAGTCGTTCGGGTTGATGTATTTTGTATTCGAATCTGGTTTTCCACTTCACTCAACGAACCGGGCCTGATGCAGATAGCGACATCTGCCATTCGGCCAGGCGAAGTAAAGTGCCGGAAACTCATCTTTTCGGGCACGTGCCAGAACCCGGGAGATTCCGGCCTTCCCCTGCGGGGAAACCGGGATGACCGTTCGGGGGGCAGGCACGTGCTGAGTCCGTAATCCTGCCTCAACGAACAGTTATTTTCTCGATCACTTCCGGCAAAGTGCCTGCAATGGCCTGATAACGCAAAGCCGAGAGCACCTCCTGCCAGGCCAGGCTTCGCTCCTGAATCTGCAACTGCAGCAGCTCGGTCTCGCGCACCAGCAGCTCACTCAGCGGGATGCGCCCGGCTTGGTGCATTTCCTGCCAGGCCGCCACTGAGGTGGCCTTGCTCGTCACTGCGGCCCCGATACGCTGCCGCCTCTGTCTGGCTGAGTGCAATTGTTGCAGAGCGAGCTCCAAATCGGTTTTCTGAGCAGTTTCCGCGGCCCGGAGGTTGCTTTCCGCCGCGCTCAGAGAAGCCCCGGCCTGCCGGACTTTGGCGATGCGCCTGCCGCCGGTAAACAGTGGCAGTTTGACACTCACGCCTGCCGCCCATTCACCGATCAGATCCAGGTCTGCACCGGAGCGATAGATATAGGTTGCAAAACCGCTGATGTCCGGGAGAAAACTGCGCACCGCAAGAGCTTTCATGGCCCGGGCCTGCTCAACTTTGGCCTGGGCTTTTCGCACTTGCGGGCCCGGGCGGTGCAGCAGCAGGGTATCGGATAAGACCCCCATCTTCTGCAGTGCCCTGGCATCTTCAAGCCGAGGATACAGCTCGCCGCCTGCGCCTGTAAGCTGGCCGAGCCGCAACGCCAACTCGGTCTTTTTCATGGCGATCTCGATGCTGTCAGCACGGGCACCGTGAAGAAAGGCGGAGACATTGGCCAGATCCGCTGGTGAAACACGCCCTTCACCGAGCAGCAGACTGAGCTCCTCGTGGCGGCGCTGCAGAGAGCGCACGCGGGCTGTTATAAGATTCTCCTTGTCGGTGATTTCCTGCGCCTGAATGAAAATTTGTGTGATGCGCTCGGTCAGCGCGATGCGTGTTTCTTCCTCCTTCACCCGCGACTCGTTCATGCCGGCTCTGGCTGCCCGGCGACTGGCAAAGGTACGGCCGCCATCGAAAATCGGCAGGTAGAGCTGCACGCGCGCATCGTAAATCTGATCATCCAGAGGCGGAAACACACCGACCTGGTGGATGGGCAGGATGATATTGGGCTCCTGATAACGGGTGTAGCTCGCATTCAAAGAGAGCTGCGGCAGAAAACCGCTCATCGCTTCCCGCGTCCGGGCCTCGGCTGCCCGGCGCTGGCTATGCATCGCCTCGACAGCGGGGTTATTCTCCAGCGCCATCCGCAGTGCATCGGAAAGGGCTATGTGCCTTTCTTGTGTGCCGCCGGCGGCGGCTACTGCACCCAGCTCAAACAACAGCAGAGTGGATATTATGAAATGGTTCATCATGTTTCCTTTTTGCATTTTTAGTTATCACTAACTAACATTGTTGGATATAAAATCTGCCCGGGAAAAACCAACACCGGATAAGAACAACTCTTCTTCAAACGAAAATCAGCTTCTCCAGCGTTACCCAGGCTCGTTGTCCGCGTTCAAGCAGGTCAAACTCAAAATCTGAAAGTCTCCATTCGAGAACGATCAAGCGGATGTTGCCGATGATCAGTACAGCGAGGGCATCGGTATCAACATCGGCAAGCACATTCTGCTTCTGGGCTGCATCAAGCAGCCCTTTCAGCAACTGGTGTCTCGAATAGATGATCGTCTTCAATTTTACTTTCAAAACCGGATTGTTGTGAAACAGATTTTCAGAAAATACGATCGACGTCAGTTCCGGCTTTTTCTGCAGAAACTCGAAATGAAATAAAACGAAGTTCTTGATTTTCGTCCGGCTGTCAGGACTCCGGGAAACCCGGGACAACATCATGTCACCCATTTTCAAAACCCGGTCGAGAATACCAACGATGATCTCGTCTTTCCCGGAAAAATGCCTGTAGATCGCCGGCTCGGTAATACCGACTCGCTGAGCTAACCTGCGGATGCCCAGAGCGCCGTACCCGCTTTCGTGGATGATGCGAATGGCTTCATCGATTATTTGTACCTGCCGTTCCTCGGTGTGAATGCGTGCCATAATAATTCTCCGGGTCAATGTGCCAGTTTTGGAAAGCGCTGTGCAGCATACTGGCTATGGCAGGCCAGACATGACTCTGCCATGGTGGTGTAGAGTTTCATCGCCGTGCGAAACTCGCCTTTTTCAGCAGCAGCGGCAAGTGCTCCGGCATCTGAATGAAATTTACGATCCATCGTGATAAACTCTGCCGGCAATAATCCGACGAGCTGCTTGAGCTCTTCCTGTGTGAGCGCCTGTTTGAGAACAAAACTTTTTTCTATTTTCAAAGCCACCGCGGCCGCATCTCCGGAACGCCCGGCGACGATATGCCCCAAAAGTTCGCCCATGCCTTTTTCAAGCAATTGCATTTCCTGCCGAAGTACGCCGGCAAGATTATCGGGCAATTCGAGCTGCATCGGTGCATTGCCCTGCTCATGCACCATCGGTTTTTGTTCAGCAGAGTTTTCCTGCGCTTGCTC
>DRLW01000500.1 GCA_011375275.1 Bacteroidota bacterium | reverse complement strand
GACATTTATGTCGCGCCCCAGCCACGCAAACCGGTGCATGCCGAATAATGCAAAGTACCGTACTTCGCGACATGAATGTCGCGTTACGCTTTGCGCCCTCGCGCCGTGACATTTATGTCGCGCCCCAGCCCTGCGCACACGAGCATGCCGAAAAATGCAACCACACTGAGTGAAGTGCATAACCAGATGCCGGGCCGGCGATCCCATTTGAACAGTGCAGACAAGGGACAGCATGAACAAAGACGATATTTTCCAGCTTTTTGGCCGCCACGTTTCCAGCGGCAAAGTACAGTTCTTCCGCGAAGCCGGTCTCGACTTTATCTTCGGCCGTCGCGAGGGGGTGCGCATTTACGATATCGACGGCAGCCGGGAGCTGTACGACTGCCACTGCAATGGCGGTGTCTTCAATCTCGGTCACCGGCATCCGGAGCTGGTTGAGGCGTTGCGCCAGGCGCTGGAACGGTACGACATCGGCAATCATCATTTTGTCAGTGAACAGCGTGCCCGGCTTGCCGCCCAACTGACCGGCCTGGCACCGGGTGATCTGCAGTATGCCATCTTTGCTTCCGGCGGTGGCGAAGCCATCGACACGGCGATCAAAATCGCGCGCGGCGCCACGGGCCGCCGTCAGATCATCTCAGCAAAAGGCGGCTATCACGGGCACACCGGCTATGCTCTGGCTGCTGGAGACGCCAAATTCCGCGATCCCTTTCTCGCTGCATCGCCGGATTTCACGCAGGTTCCATTCAACGACCCCGAGGCTATCGAAGCCGCCCTGAGCGCAGAAACCGCTGCTGTCATCATGGAAACCATCCCCGCGACCATCGGCATGCTGCAGCCGGACGAGGGCTATTTCCGCGCTGTACGCGAGCTGTGCACCCGCAACGGGACGCTGCTGATCATCGACGAAGTGCAGAGCGGTCTGGGCCGCACCGGCACGCTCTGGGCCATCGAACAGTTCGATTGTGAACCCGATATCATGGTCACCGCCAAAGGCCTGAGCGGCGGCCTCTACCCCATTGCAGCGACGTTGATTTCCGCTGAGCTGGAAAAACTGTTCCACCGCGATCCCTTTGTGCACATCTCGACTTTTGGCGGTGCCGAGCTTGGCTGCGTGGTGGCGTCCAAAGTACTGGAGATATCCGCTTCAGCCGATTTCCTCGCTCAGGTGCAGCAGTTATCCGTTTTTTTCTCCAGCGGTCTGGAAAAAATCCGGCTGGCCGCCTCCCCCCATCTGCAGGAAATCCGCCAGCGCGGGCTGATGACAGGCCTGAAGTTCGCTCATCCCGATCTCGGGCCTGCGATGGCGCGCGCCTGTTTTGAAGCCGGGCTGTTGTGTGTATTTTCCGGCAACGACACCTCTGTACTGCAGTTCCTGCCGCCGCTGATCATCAGTGAGGAGGAAGCGGCAGAAATTCTGCAGCGGCTTGGCAACGCCATCGCACTGGCGCAGGACATGCTGTCATGACCCTGCCGCCCATCGACAGCGAGGCGCTGCTGCGCTTCGAAAACCAGCTCGACCCGGGCAACCCGGAAAGCGGCGCCATGCCTGCCCGCATTCTCGGATATGGTGAAATTTCCGCCGTGCTCGCGGTCGCGGCTCTCCCGGATGTGGCGCTCAAACGCATGCCTCCTTTCCCGAATGCAGCCTCCCGGCACCAGTACGCGCAACTCGTCGATCAGTATTGCCAACTGCTGCAGGCGAACAGCACCGTGCTGCCGGTCCCCTTTCGCATCGAAATGGTGCACAATGCCCGCCAGGAATTTATCGCCTATATCGTACAGCCGCTTTTGCCTGCGGAAAACATCGCCCATAACTACCTGCACACGTGTGACGAGCCCGCAGCAGAACAGCTCATCCTGCAACTCATGACCACACTGGAATCGCTCTGGGCCAATAATAGAGAAGATGAATCGAGCCTGCTCATGGGACTCGATGCCCAGCTTTCCAACTGGTTCTGCCAACGCGATGAAAACGGCGACCTGCACCTGCACTATCTCGACTACAGCACGCCTTTTCTGCGCCGGCACAACCGCGAGCTGCTGGATATCGATATTTTTCTGAAAAGCCTGCCCGGATTTCTCACCGGCGTGGTGCGGCGTTTTTTTCTGCAGGACATCCTCGACCGCTACTATGATTTTCGCGCTGTGCTCGTCGATATCGCAGCAAACCTGCACAAGGAGAAACTCCAGCATCGCATCCCGCTCGTTTTGGAAATCATCAATCAGCGCCTGCGCGAAAACGGATTCGGACTGAACGAAATAACCCGCACGGAAGTCGAAAAATACTATCGTGAGGATGCTTTCCTGTGGGAGCTCCTGCTGCGCCTGCGCCGTTTCGATCGTTTCATGACCCGCACGATACGACGGCAGCACTACAACTTTATCTTGCCCGGAAAAATCGACCGATGAGCGACAGCACGACCTGGAAAATATGCATCGATACCGGAGGCACTTTTACCGATTGTGTGGCCACAGCACCGGACGGCAGCGAGCATAGAGTGAAAATCCTCAGCAGCTCGGCACTGCGCGGAACGCTGGTGCAACGGCTGAACGGGGACTGCTTTCATCTGCAGCAGAACTGGCGGGCAGCAGCAGACCTGATCACCGGCATGCACCTGCGCCTGCTCGATGCCCCCGGGACGATCTATCGTGTCGCCGATTTCGACCCGGACGACAACAGCATCTGCCTGTCCCCGGCCCCGCCTCGCGACCTGCCTCTGCCCGCACTTTTTGAAATTCGCTCCGAAGAGGAAGCACCGATTCTCGCCGCCCGGCTCGTCACCGGAACAGCGGCCGGTGCCAACCTGCCGGCTATTGAAATGCGCCTGGCGACGACGCGCGGCACCAACGCCCTCCTCGAGCGCAAAGGTGTCCCCGTTGCCCTGTTCATCACCCGCGGCCATGGCGATCTGCTCATCATCGGCACTCAGCAACGGCCGGACCTGTTTGCTCTGAACATCCGCAAGCCGGCTCCTCTGTATGCCGCAGTTGTCGAAGTACCGGAACGCCTCTCTGCCCAGGGCGCGGTCTTACAGCCTGTGGATACGGAAGCGCTGCGGGCACAGGTGCAGGAATGCCTGACCCGGGGCATCCGCAGCGCCGCGATCGCCCTGCTGCACAGTTACCGGAACCCGGCGCACGAACAAATCTTAGCGGATTTCCTGCGCAACGCCGGTTTCGAACACGTCTCCTGCTCAGCCGAGCTGGCACCTTTTATCCGCATTCTGCCGCGGGCGGCAACCACCGTTGTCGATGCCTATCTCGGCCCGGTGATCGGAGATTATCTGCACAATGTGACACGTACCCTGTCACCCGGCAGCACGCTGCACGTGATGACCAGCTCGGGCGGGCTGGTGCAGGCGAAAAACTACCGCGCGAAAGACAGCCTGCTCAGCGGCCCTGCCGGCGGAGTTGCCGGAGCAGCATTCAGCGGTATGGCCGCGGGATACGATAAAATCATCGCTTTTGACATGGGCGGAACCAGCACCGATGTCTCCCGTTTCGAGGGTGAATATGAATATGTTTTCGAACACATGGTCGGTGATGCGCATCTGATGAGTCCGGCTCTGGCCATCGAGACCGTAGCAGCGGGCGGCGGGTCGGTCTGCCAGTTCGATGGCCACCGTCTGCGCGTCGGGCCGGAGAGTGCAGGTGCTGATCCGGGACCTGCCTGCTACGGAGCCGGCGGGCCGCTGACCATCACAGATATCAACCTGCTCGCCGGACGGCTGGCAGCAGAACGCTTTGGCATCCCCGTGCGGCCACAAGCCGCGCGCGCAGCACTGCAGCAGATCATCGAAGCGCTGCAACAGCACAGCGGCGAAAAAACCGCGCCCGAAGCTCTTCTCTCCGGCTTTCTCGCCATCGCCAACGAGCGCATGGCCGAAGCCATCCGGCACATTTCCCTGCGCCGAGGCTACGATCCGGCCGAATATGCGCTGGTGGCGTTTGGCGGTGCCGGCGGGCAAAACGCCTGCGCCGTCGCCGGGCTGCTCGGCATGCGCACCGTAATCGTCCCCCCTGATGCCAGTCTGCTCAGCGCCGTCGGTTTGCGCTACGCTGCGATCGAGCGCTTCGCGGAAAGGCAGATTTTGCAGCCCCTGAACGCTGTAAAAGACCGGCTCGACGCAATTTTTTCAGAGCTGAAAAACGAGGCGGTTTTGGCCGTGCAAAGCGAAGGGACGCATCAGCCGGTGACCGTTCGCAGACGGATGATCACAGTCCGGCTGGTAGGCCAGGACAGCTCCCTCGCCCTCGATTACCGCGATGCCAGCTCTGTGCGCGAGGATTTCTCCGCAGAATACCGCAGGATATATGGTCATCAGCCTCCTGACCGGGTGGTGGAAGTTGAGTCTGTGCGGGTGGTGGCTGCGACGAAGGTAGGACAGTACGGCGGCGGGGCAGTAGATGTGGCCGCAAAAGACCCGGCCGTGCCAACGATGCACCAGCGTGGCTGGTTCGCACAGCGATGGCAGTCTGTGCCGGTTTTTGAGCGTGAGGCACTCCAACCCGGCATGTACGTACCTGGCCCGGCTCTGATCTACGAACAACACAGCGCAGTGGTCATCGAAGCCGGCTGGCGGGCGCGGGTGCACGGCAACGGGAGTCTGATTCTGGAAAATCCACCGGTGGGGTGACACGACGAACGTTCCGTTCATCT
>DRLW01000499.1 GCA_011375275.1 Bacteroidota bacterium | reverse complement strand
GGTAAGGTTCTTCGCGTTGCATCGAATTAAACCACATGCTCCACCGCTTGTGCGGGCCCCCGTCAATTCCTTTGAGTTTCAACCTTGCGGCCGTACTCCCCAGGCGGGGCACTTAATGCGTTAGCTACGGCACTGATCCGCAATGAACGAACCAACACCTAGTGCCCATCGTTTACAGCGTGGACTACCAGGGTATCTAATCCTGTTCGCTCCCCACGCTTTCGCGATTCAGCGTCAGTGTTGAGCCAGAAAGCCGCCTTCGCTACCGGTGTTCTTCCCGATATCTACGCATTTCACCGCTACACCGGGAATTCCACTTTCCCATCTCAAACTCAAGAACAGCAGTTTCAAAAGCAGATCCGGAGTTAAGCCCCGAAATTGCACTCCTGACTGACTGTCCCGCCTACTCGCCCTTTACGCCCAATGATTCCGGACAACGCTCGCCCCCCCCGTATTACCGCGGCTGCTGGCACGGAGTTAGCCGGGGCTTCCTCGACAGGTACCGTCTTATATGCACACTGTTCGCATACATACCTTTCTTCCCTGTCAACAACGGTTTACACTCCTTAGAGCGTCTTCCCGCACGCGGCGTTGCTGGGTCAGGCTTGCGCCCATTGCCCAATATTCCTCACTGCTGCCTCCCGTAGGAGTCTGGGCCGTATCTCAGTCCCAGTGTGGCCGATCACCCTCTCAGGCCGGCTACCCATCGTCGCCTTGGTAGGCCGTTACCCCACCAACTAACTAATGGGACGCAGGATCATCTCCAGGCGTGAGCCGAAGCCCACCTTTAACAGCAATACCAGGCAGTATCGCCGCATCATCCGGTATTAGCAACGCTTTCGCGATGTTATCCCCGTCCTGAAGGCAGATTCCCTACGTGTTACTCACCCGTCCGCCAGTTTACTCGTCCAACCGAAGCCAGACTTTCTCCTAGACTTGCATGTGTTAGGCACGCCGCCAGCGTTCGTCCTGAGCCAGGATCAAACTCTTCGTTGTTATATCTGATACTTATTTATCTCGCATAACTAAACAAGAGCTCATATCCAGGCGCAAAGTTCATACTCACTTCATGTCAAAGAACTCGTAACAATTACTCCGCTACGATCTATCATGACCAGATCATAAAATGATCCAGGCAAGACTCAAAAGATACGGTATTTCAAAAACAATGTCAAGCTGCTTTTTATTTTTCTCTAACATTTATTTCAAGAAATCTTCGAAAAAGCGCGGCTCGACAAGAGCAGACATAAGATAAAATTTCGCCGATTAATGTCAACCTTTTTCATGCTCTTTTTTTGATAAATCCGTGCTGCCTGCAAATAAAGCGGGATAGCTGAAAATGCCGTCGCAGCGCACCTTTGCGTAATCTCAGGATAAAATGACCGTTAACTATGATTTCCTCAGTGCGGGTGCGACGCGGGGTAGGCGCTGTCCCGTTTCACTGGTGCGCTGCCGAGGGAGCGGCAACTGGTGCGTCATACTGCAGGAGCGGTGAGACGAGAGGGCCATCGGAGCGTGCCGCACGGGCCATCGATTTCACTGCAGGCGGATACGGTGATACCGCTTTTTCCCGGAGCGCAACAGCAGCGTTCCCTCATCACCAAAATCCATGGTCGATATCAACCGCGTTTCATCATCAACACGCTTGCCATCGATATAAAGCCCGCCCTGACGGATCAGCCGGCGCGCCTCACCTGCTGACCTGGCGAGACCACTCATCGCGAACAGGCGTGGCACCGGGATTCCCTGCTCTGCCTCTTCCTGCGGGAGCACGGTTTCGGGGACGGCAGTATCCTCCCCGCCCTGACCGAACAGTGCTTCCGACGCTTTTTCTGCCTCCTCAGCAGCGGGCTTCCCATGAACAAAGGCGGTCACTTCAAAGGCCAGACGCTTTTTTGCTTTGCGCAGCTCGGAACCTGAGAGCACCTCATAGGCCGCGATATCCGTGGGCGACAGCAGCGTAAACAACTTCATGAACCGGATCACATCACGATCATCGACATTAACCCAGTACTGATAAAAGTCATAGGGTGTTGTACGTTCGGCGTCCAGCCAAATCGCGCCGCTGGCGGTCTTGCCCATCTTCTGCCCGCCTGCTGTAGTCATCAGCGGAAAGGTCAGGCCATAGGCATCGCTCCCTTCCTTGCGGCGAATCAGTTCTGTTCCAGCGAGGATATTGCCCCATTGATCGTTCCCCCCCATCTGCAATTCGCAGTTGTACTCGCGAAACAAAACCCAAAAATCATAGGCTTGCAGAATCTGATAGTTGAATTCGATGAATGACAGCCCTGTTTCCATTCTTATCTTATAGGCCTCGGCCGCAAGCATGCGGTTTACACTGAAATGACGCCCGATATCGCGTAAAAAATCGATGTAGCCCAGTTTAAGCAACCAGTCAGCATTGTCGAGGACGAGGGGCTTGGTTTTCTGGTCAGAAAAATCGACGAAAATGCCGATCTGCCGGCGAATTTTTTCGCCGTTGGCGATGATGGTTTCCCTGCTGAGCATTTGGCGCATTTCAGTTTTACCACTGGGGTCTCCGATCATCGCGGTACCACCGCCGAGAATCGCGATGGCTCTGTGGCCGTGACGCTGCAAATGGTGCAGGGCCATCAAAGGCACCATGCTGCCGATGTGCAGGCTATCTGCAGTCGGATCAAAACCGATGTAGCCGGTCAGCTTTCTCTCGCTGAGCTCTTTTTGCAATACATCTTCATCGGTGACCTGCTCAACAAATCCCCGCCATTTCAATTCATCGAATACATTTTCAAAAACCACGGATATACTCCTCTAACTCTCCGGTTATCCACTTAACCCAACACAGTTGCATTTTTTCAACCAGACTGCCTGCGTACAGCACGAACCGGCACCCGAATCGTCACTCCGGTTTCCCTTAAGGAGAAGGCCGGGCTCTCCCAGACTCAGGCACACGCCGGAAAAGATGAGATCCCGGCACTGCGCTTCGCTTGGCCGGAATGACACATGCCGTATCTGAGCCGTGCCCGGTTTGATGAGTTAACTGGATAACCCGCGACTCTGACTCTGGTCCGGTTTACTCACACAACAGCGCCTTGCCCGGGGAACAGGGATAATAAAAACTTTGCTCAAACAGGCGCTGCCAGAGAACAAACTGACGGTGCGCACAGCCCGGCAGTTTTGCTTTTCGATATCACCGTTGTTTGAGCCGGCGACGCAAATCTCTGTCTGCTTCCCGTTTGGCGATGACCTGGCGCTTGTCGTACTGCTTGCGCCCTCGTGCCAGCCCCAGTTGCACTTTGACTTTGCCGTTCTTAAAATATAACTTCAAAGGTACGAGCGTGAGCCCGGCTTCCTCTACTTTGCCGATCAGTCGCCGGATTTCATATTTATGCAGCAGCAGCTTCCGGTCACGCTCGGGAATATGATTATTGTAGCTGCCGTGTGAATATGGGCTGATATGCAGGCCGAAAAGCCAGAGTTCTCCGTTCCTGATGCGCGCATAGCTGTCCTTCAGGTTGGCTTTGCCGGCCCGAAGAGACTTCACTTCCGTGCCGAGCAGAACGATGCCTGCTTCGAAGGTATCGATCACCTCATAGTCGTGCCGGGCTTTTCGGTTTACTGCAATAATCTTTTCTGCCATTCTGCCTCATCGTCCCGCACTCCGTTCGTGCATCTCTCAGACGCACTTTATGCCGGTATGCGAGGAATTTTCACCCACATGATACGGTTATTCATGAAAACATCGACCTGCGACAGCGCCCTGATTATTCGGGTTTCTCCGGTGCGCGCTTCATCGTGGAAAAGCGATCGCAGGAACCACATCTGCTCTGTAGTTGTTTGCTGCCTTGCAGGGTCATCCGGCAACCGGAGAGCACCGAATATAAACCAAAGACAAACAAAATGCAAGCACCGGGCATGGCAATCAGCCAGAACTCTTTGCAATTTATCCCGATTTATTCTAAATTAGCGCTCGTTTCAAGCACGTAGCCCGGCATGCGGATAGCATACGTGGATGCCCGCCCCGGTGCAGCAGCCCATCATCTGATCATTCATAACGCACGGTCATCTATTTATATGAAGACTTACCGTCCCTGTTTTTCATCGATAGCCGCCCTTTTCGCGGTAGTTCCCCTCATCATAACTACTGCCTCTATCCATGCTCAGACAAAAGCAGCACAACTGCTGAGCGCAACGCCGCGGGGGGTAGAGTTCAGTTTTTCCCCGGGCACTCCGAACATTCAACGCACCGAACAGGATGGCCGGGAATTCGCAACCATTACATTCCACGAGCAGGCCGGGCAGATTGTGCGTGCTGAGGAAACCGTTCCCAACTTCATCGTCGTGGCTGCCGTCCCGGCAGACGCGCGTGATTTTCGCGTTACGCTCAATTCTGAAAGATGGAGCGCGCTCGCGCTGCCGGCACCGGTGCAGCCGGCGATCAAAAGATTTTTGCCCGGGGCCGAAGTGCTCAAAAAACCAGCCCTGGCAGGCGCGGTTGACGAAGGGCCTGTACGCATCATGGAGGTGGGCTGGTTGCGCGGGTTGAAGATCGTTCGCATCCAGATTCTTCCTCTGCGCCGCAGTGGTTCGGAATGGCACTACCTGAGCAGCGCGCGCATCGCCCTGAACTGGCAGAGCAGCCAGCGGGTCTCCTCCAGCGCAATGCGCTCATCCGATGATCCCCTCTTTCCCTTCTACAGCCAGTTGGTGATCAACCCCGAAGCAGCGGCTGCCTATGCCGATAAACGCAAAACCCTCACCGGCGCGGTGGTTTCCTCACCGTTCAGCGAAGGGGAGCAACTGGTGAAAATCACCATTGCACAGAACGGCATCTACAAAATTACCGGCAGCGCGCTAGCCGGGCTTGGGGTTCCCCTCGCGAACGTGGACCCGGCGCAAATCAGGCTGTACACCGGGCCGGGAAGGGAATTTCACGAAAAACCCTCCGAAGCCACCCTCGACAGCTTGCGCGAAATTCCTATCCTGCTGCAGGAAAACGGAGACGGCACCTTTGCACCCGAGGAAACCATCATCTTTTTCGGGCGCGGCATATCTGACTGGGAGTATGGCTCTGACGGCGGCTTCGGCAACACATGGATACACTACAACAATCCCTATACCTATAATAATATCTACTGGCTGGCGTGGAAATCCGGCAACAGACCCGCCAAACGAATGAGCAAGACAAACATCAGTCCTGCCGGTCTGCAAGCTGCAAAAACCGGCACCCATCTGCATAAAATAGAAAACGACCTCACCAACCCCATCGAATCAGGGCGTAACTGGCTCGGGAGAAAATTCACCGATGGCCAGCGCTATACATTTACCTTTGATTTGCTCGACCCGGTTCCGGGCAGCGGCATCATCCGCGCCCGCCTGTTCAGCGAAACCGGCGGCACACACTTCTTCAGTTTCAGTCTCAATGAAAAAACTATCGGCTCTACCAACCTGATCGGTATCACAGGTGTGGATGGCTACCTCTACCTGCGCCGGCGCAACATCAGTTTCTCCGCGCAAAATGCAGAAAAACCGGGCAATAACACCGTCAGTATCTCCTATTCGAGTTCGGGCGGTTTCGGCAGTGCCTACACGGATTACGTGGAACTGCTGGTCCGCGACCGGTTGCAGGCGCGGGATGATTACCTCGAATTCGCTGCAGATGCCGGATCAGGGACAGCGGCGTTTCAACTCAGCAACTTCAGCGCCGAACCCATCATCATCGACATATCACGTCCCGGGGAACCGCGCTACCTGGCAGCGAGCCAGTCCGAGGGCGGATACATTTTTGCCGACATCATGAGCTCTGATCCGCCGCGCCGCTACGCGGCCTCGGCCGCACCCGCTGATCCCGTATCTCTGCAGGCTTATACGGTTTCGGACATACGCTCAGCAGGCAAGCAAGCCGATCTCCTGCTCATCACGCATCAGGATTTCATGCAGCAGGCGCAACAGCTTGCCGAGCACAAGCGTTCATTCCGGGGCATGGCTGTGGAGATTATCGATATCGCCGACATCATCAATGAATTCGGCTGGGGCATCGCCGACCCGATCGCGATTCGTAATTTCATTTCCTGGGCATATCACACCTGGTCGCGTTCACCCTCCTTCATTCTTTTTCTCGGTGACGGCGACTATGATTATCGCAATATAGACACCATTACCGACAAAAACTGGCTGCCCCCCTATCAGAGCATCGACGATCCGCACATCGACCAGCTCGTCAGCAGCACGGTCGAGGCTTTTTTCACGTACGTTTCCGGTGATGATCGCATCATGGACCTGGCCATCGGCAGGCTGCCGGTGCAGACTGCGGAGCAGGCACAGAACAGCGTCGATAAAATCATCGCATACGAAAGTGACCCGGAGTACGGCATCTGGCGGACGACCGTGACCATGGTTGCTGACGATGAGTTTGTGACCGGCGGGCGCAGCAGCACGCCGGACGCGACCCATGTCATCGATGCCGAACGCATCGCCGAGACGGTTCTGCCGGATTTTCTCAACGTGCAGAAGCTCTATCTCATGGAGTACAAGGCCGTTCGCAACACATCGATCTCCGGTATCCGCAAACCTGCGGCGCAAAACGCGCTGATCGATATGATCAACAACGGCACCCTGATCGTCAACTACCTCGGCCATGGCAACCCGCAGCTCTGGGCGCACGAAGGGCTGTTCGTCCAGTCCGAGGACCTCGACCGCGTGCAGAACGGC
Source organism: Bacteroidota bacterium (assembly GCA_011375275.1). Lineage (GTDB taxonomy): Bacteria > Zhuqueibacterota > Zhuqueibacteria > Zhuqueibacterales > Geothermadaptataceae > Geothermadaptatus. The sequence continues at coordinate 4,874 of DRLW01000499.1, read as the reverse complement.
AAACGGCTGACATTCATCGTTGCCGCCACCTGTGATTTCGGCCGCTTCGATGATCCGCGCGAGCAGAGTTTTACAGAGGATTTGATCTATGCCCGGAACCGCGGCGCAATCGCGGTGATGACGGCTACGCGTGTGGTGTACGCTTATCAGAACGCCGCCTTCAACCGGGCGCTGTACCGGCAGATGTTCATCAATGGCAGGCAGCGACGCACCCTGGGCGAAACTTTTATCGCTGCCCGCACTCTCGGAAACAATTTCACCCTGACCAACGACGAAAAATACACGATCGTCGGCGATCCGACACTCTACCTCGCGCTGCCGGAGTATGAGGCCCGCGTCACAACCCTGTCGCCGGACTCCCTTTTTGCCCTTGGCAAGATGAGGGTTTCCGGCAACCTGCATCAGACAGACGGCAGCCGCATGATCAGCAACGGGGCGATGGAGGTCATCGTCAACGATAATCGCAAGTTCATCACCTACACGCTGGCTTCGGGGCGGCAAGTTCGCTACATCCTGCCCGGCAACCTGTTGTTTCGCGGCAAAAGCAATCTGCTCGAGGGCAGTTTTAATCTGCAGTTTATCGTACCCAAAGATGTCACCTACGGCGGCACCACAGCGAGCATGTTTTTCTATGGCGTGGGGCCGGAATGGGAAGCGAACGGCAAAGTCGTCGATATCCCGATCAGCCTGAGGTCAAATATCCTGTTCGATTCCGAAGGACCGGAGATCAGCATCGGTTTCAAAGGCCGGGAGAGCTTTGTCGATGGCGACGTCATCCCGCGCAACGCCATGTTCACCGCAGTTCTGCGGGACACTATTTCCGGGATCAACGTGGCCGGAGAAATCGGCCATAAAATCACGCTGACCATCGATGACGACACCGCCAACCAGCTCGATCTGACTCCGCGTTTTGTTTATTTCGAGAATGATTATTACGCCGGCAAACTGGAAGTCGATCTGCCGGCCGACCTTGCGCCCGGGCGGCACACCGCTGAGTTTAAAGCATGGGATAATTCTAACAATTCCAATAAAATACGTTTTGAATTCGTTCTGACAGAGCCCGGTGATCTTGTGCTCGAAGAAGTCATCAACTACCCCAACCCGTTCTCGCAGAGCACGGCGTTCACTTTTTTGCTCAACACCGAAGCTGAAGTGACGATCGCGATCTACACGGTCAGCGGGCGGCTGGTGGAAAAGCTCTCCGGCATCCGTGCGACAGCGGGTTTTAACAGCATCGAGTGGGATGGCCGCGACAGTACGGGTGAGGAACTCGCCAACGGTGTTTATCTGTATAAAATAACAGCCGTCGCAGATGTGGATGGCGAACGCGTGCGGACAGAGTACATCGGCAAAGCAGCGGTCAACCGCTGAGCGGTTCCTGGCCGCATTTCCGGGAAATTCATGAATTCTTATGACTATTCAGGGTATCCAGCCAACTCAGCTTTCGGGGCCTGGATCAGAAATCGTCATCTGTCATTCCGGCCAGGCGAAGCGCAGTGCCGGAATCTCATCTTTTTGGGCACGTGCCTGAGTCTGGGAGATTCCGCTCTTCCCCTGCGGGGAAACCGGAATGACCGTTCTGGTCTAGGCACATGCTGTGCTCTGGTGGACTGGCTAAAAAAATACAACCATATTGAGTTAAATGGATAACCAGATATGACTATGGGTAACTCATTGAAAAAAAACAGCATACTCACGGGGCTCCTGCTGGCAGCGACCGCCCTGCACGGAGCAACAGCACTGGCAGCCCGACACGAACATACAGGAACAGTGGTGATGGCCGGAGAACAACAACAATCAAAAGCGGCGCATACAGCCGCTGCTTATGTTAAAAAAATGCTCGCCAGCGGGGCCAAACCGAACCGTCTGATCGACGAGAAAAGCCCGTATCTGCTGCAGCATGCATTCAACCCGGTGGACTGGTATCCCTGGGGTGAGGAAGCTTTTGAAAGAGCCCGCCGGGAGAACAAGCCCATCTTTCTTTCCATCGGTTATTCGACCTGCCACTGGTGCCACGTCATGGCGCGGGAGTCATTCGAAAATCCGGACATAGCGAAGGTGATGAATGCCTACTTCATCAACATCAAAGTGGACCGCGAGGAGAGGCCGGATGTGGATCGTATCTACATCGCAGCGACCCAGGCCGCGACAGGCAGCGCCGGGTGGCCGCTCTCGGTTTTTATGACCCCGGAGCTGAAGCCTTTTTATATGGGGACTTACTATCCGCCGGACAGCAAATTCGGCCGGCCCGGATTCAAACAAATCCTCCAGGCCATCCACGACGCATGGACGAACCGCAACGCCCAGGTGCTGCAGTCTGCGGAAAAAATCATCGATGTCATCAATAAAGACCATGGCGAAATGGCCGGCACATTTGTCGCGAACGACAGTCTGTTCACCCGGGTTTATGAGCAGCTCGCGGGCGAATTTGACCAGCGATTCGGTGGTTTTGGCCAGGCACCGAAATTCCCCCGCCCCGTCAACTTCACCTTTCTGTTCCGTTACTACCATCATACCGGCGAAACCAGAGCCCTGAATATGGCGTTGACCACGCTGCGAAAAATGGCAGAGGGCGGCATGTATGACCAGGTCGGCGGTGGTTTCCATCGCTATGCCGTGGATGCCCGCTGGCATGTGCCGCATTTTGAAAAGATGCTCTACGATCAGGCCTTGCTGGCAGTTTCCTACCTCGAAGCCTACCAGCTTTCCGGTGATGACTACTTTGCCGATATCGCCCGCGATATTTTCACGTACGTGCTGCGCGACATGCACCATGCCAATGGGGGCTTTTATTCTGCCGAAGATGCGGACAGCCCGAAACCCGACAATCCACAGGAAAAAGGCGAGGGTGCATTTTATCTCTGGACGCAATCTGAGCTGGAAAAGCTGCTCGGCGAGAATGCGGACCTGGCGGTGTGGTACTACGGTGCCCGAGAAGACGGTAACGTGGCCGCGGTGAACGACCCGCACGAGGAGTTCCACGGCAAGAATATCCTCTACGTCGCCCACACGGTGCAGGAAGCAGCGCGGCAGTTCAACACATCGGAACAGGAGATCAAAAAACGTCTGGCTCTGATTCGCAGCACGCTGCTGCGCGCCAGAAACCAGCGCCCCCGCCCCCACCTCGACGACAAAGTACTCACCTCCTGGAACGGACTGATGATCAGCGCCCTGGCGCGCGGCTATCAGGTTTTGCAGGAGCCGAGACTGCTGCAGGCCGCCGAACGTGCTGCTGATTTTCTGCTGCGCACCATGGTCGATAGCAAAAGCGGCACCCTCAAACGCCGTTACCGCGATGGCGAGGCAGGCCTGGATGGCGAGCTGCGGGATTACGCTTATTTTGTGCAGGGCCTGCTGGACCTCTACGAAACATCACAACGCGTCGAGCTGCTGAAAGCGGCGGCGGAACTGACCCATAAGCAAATTGCACTCTTCGCAGACACCGAGGCCGGAGGGTTTTTCGACACATCAGGGCAGGATGCCAGCATCCTGGTGCGGACAAAGGAGAGCCACGACGGAGCCGAGCCCTCGGGCAACTCTGTCGCGGCGATGAACCTGCTCAGACTGGCACAGATGGTGGATAACGCGCGCTGGTATGATATGGCGACAGAGACCTTTTCTGCTTTTGCCCAGCCGCTGCAGAACTGGCCACAGGCCATGCCGAACATGCTGGCTGCAGTAGATTACCAGCGCAAAAAACCGAAGCAGATCATCATTGCCGGCAGCATGGAGTCACCGGACACGCAGCGCATGCTGCGGGAAGTTTTTTCCCGCTACCTGCCGAACAAAATCGTCATGGTTGCTGAAGGAGGCGACAAGCAAAAGAAACTCGCAGAGCTGCAGCCGTTTATCGAAAATATCAGCATACGCGACGGCAAAGCCACCGCCTACATCTGCGAAGATTTCGTCTGCAGCCTGCCCACCAGCGATATCCCCGTGATGATCAAGCTGCTCGAAAAATAACCTCACCGTTATAGCCGGACTTTGAGTCCGGCTTTTTTTTGCGCCATAGTGCTCGCCAATCCGGGTGCATAGGCGCTATGAATAAGACACAGCCTCACGGGGGCTCCTTCCACGCCCGAAACCGACGACCGACCGATTTTCTTTCCCACACATCCCCTGGGGGCCAGGCCTGTGTACATTACACTTTTTTCACGTTTTTTTCTCCAATCCCGCGGGTGAATCGATGAGTGAAATTGTCTGTCACTACTAAACGCGAGGAGAGCAACCATGCAAGACACCCCTTTTCTTTGCCCTGAATGCGGCAGCACCGAGCCGGGTTCCAACATTCACGTCAGCACCTTATTCAATCCTGAAAATGCCTGGTCCGGCGTTCTGCACATCATCGTCTGTGAAAAGTGCGGCTACAACATCCCGGCACACCTCGGCGAACTTTGGCATGACAGAACACCGGAGGAAGCCAGACAGGAATGGCTCTCAACCTACCGCAAAGATTCGCTGGGAAGGTTCAAGTAGGCGTTTTAAATGCCGTTTGGCAAGGTTGCCGAGGTTGGTGAGAACATATTTTTTTGTATGTTGAAATATTTCCCAAGAGTTGTCGAATCCCATGCTTTCGAAAATAAGACCTAAAGAGGAGAAGTAAGAAGATGATGCGGGCATTGTATCAGATCGGCAGGTTAGTCAAAAGTGACTCGGACGATCCGTTGGTGGATATTGTCGACCGCGTTGCACCGGGGACACATGTGATCGCCCTGGAATTGCAGACTGAAGAGGATGGCACGGTTTCTCTTGTAAATCCGGACGCACCGTTTCGGTTGTTGTTTGAAGCTTCACAATCGCATCGAGCTCAAATAGGATTTAGAGCATCTAATTCAAACAGAGAAGCCAACATAACACCATGTGGATTCGTATCG